>JAIXUR010000631.1 GCA_027483425.1 Cyanobacteriota bacterium
ACCACCAGTAGGTTGGGGTCGCTGCCGGTCACAACCACGGGAACGGTGGCTACCGGCGGCGGGTCTTGGGTCAGGGCTGCGATCGCGCCCTCAGAGCTGGGTTCTGTCAGCACCGGTAGTGCTGGAGCGCTGTCTGCTTCCGGGGCACTGGGGGGCAGCGTCGGGGGCTCAACGGCGATGGCTGAGGCATCAATGATTGGCAGAACTGGGGCCGGTAAGGCCGAGGGTAAGTTCTCAGCGGCTGGTGTCCCAGGGGCCGCTGCCTGAGAGGCCGGTGTCTCAGGCGCTGAGATCGGTGCTGAGACCGCTGGGGCGGCTGGGGTAGGTAGCTCAGGGGGCACAACCGCAATGGGGGTGCCGGTGGTTTCGGCATCGATGGGAGCGAGGGGCGCTGTGGCGGTTGGCGCAGTGGCTGACGGCTCAGCGGTTGGGGGCTCAGCCGCTGACGGCCCAGCGGCCAGCGGCTGAGCGGCGGGGGGCTCCGCGGTGGCTGGGGGAGCGGTCGCGATCGCCGTTGGTTGAGCCGCTCGGCTGGGTTCCCCCGGCAACGGCGGCGGCTCTAGGGTAACCGTCGCAGAGGTGCCCCGTGGGGGCGCAACCGGGGGCAAGGGGGCGATCGCATCAGGTTCAGCGGCTACCGACGGTACAGCGGCCACGGGAGCATTGGTGGCCACAGGGCCAACGATCGCATCGAGCTCGTCCAGACTGGGCACAGACACCTGCTCCCCCGGAATGCCCAGATTAAAGGGGTCCACGGGCAGGGTATCGGGCAGGTTGGTCAGGCTATCGACATCGCTGGGCAGCATCAGGTTGGCCGCCGAGGTGCTCAGCTGCCCAGTCCCCGCCGCCGGAAAGCCCAGCCGAGGATCGTTGCTGGGAATCACCGGCAGTTCGACAATCATGCCGCTAGTGCTGGGCATGCTGGCCGTGCCAGGGGTGGGCGGCAGAGTCGCCAGGGTGCTGCCAGGGGCATCGACCAGGGCCGTGAGCACCCAGCGGGTTTGGTCACCGGGGGTGCCGCCCTCGGGGGCGATCGCCACCAGGCTGGCCCCCTCCTCCGCCAAGATGGTCTCAGGACTGAGTTCTAACACCACCACCGTATCGGCATTCACCTGGGAAAGGCTGACCTGGCTGACCGCGCCACCGTAGGCTTGCTGGGTCGTCCCCGAACCCAGCTGGGTTTGGGGAATGGTGAGCACAATGCGGGCCGGGTCGGTCTCGACCCAATATTGAGGGGTCACACCGCTGGGGAGCGTGACGGTCAACTGCTGGGTGGCCGGGTCAAACTGCCAGGCCGCCAGGGTTTCGGCCTGGGCCGCAGGGCTGATGGCCAGCATGGCAGACACCATCAATCCGGTGCCTGCCCAGACCCCCAGACGGTAGTTTGACGTTGACCAGCCAGACGAGGCAAAGTTGCGGCTTTGTTGTTCCATGGGTTTTTCCCTCTGGTGCGATATCGAGTTTGGGTGCTGGCAGGTAGTGCCCATGGGCGACAATTCTGGCTCCCCCTCGCAACGGCGGAACGAGAATCTATCTCGACCTCGGGATTGGGGTGGTGCGTCTGAGCCAGGCGCGCCTAGGGGCCGACTCGGATCCTTTGCCAAAAACGCTAGATGCAGTGTTGGAGTTGAGCTAAGTCTACCTAAATACAGCGTGAACCCAAAGCCTAACTAAGGATACGCACAATTTCTAGAATTGCAAGGGGTAGGGGCAGACCTGTGTGTCTGCCCTGCCGCGAGTGGGTGAGGGAACATGGGGGGTAGCGATCGCGTCGCGGCTAAGGAGAGCATGGCTACCTATCAACCTTGCCGGTTGGCCAGCGCCATACCCCATTAGTCAAGTTCTTGGCCCATTCAAGGCCACCACCCGTCATCTCGTTGTTATCTCTGGAGACACACCACCATGGCTCACTCTGTACTGCACCCTCGGTTGTTACTGGGCGGCTTAACCGCACTGCTGGTGTTGCCCTGGTCGGGGCTATCGGCCCAGGCCCAAATCCCAGAGCAGACCCCAGAGCAAACTCCGGGGCAAACGCCAGAGACTTCCCCAGAAACCACCTCGACAGAACCCACCGAGGCCGACCCCACCGCCAGCGAGGGCCCTCGGTTTACCTGCCAGATGGAGAACGGGCAGTACACCGTTATGTACGCCCCCAGCAGCCAGCCAGGGCAGGTGTACCCCTGGGCCGTACCCCAGGATATGGGTGCCGCCTGGCCCGCCGATCGCCGCTGTGCAGAGATTAGCGCCCGGCTAGAGAGCTACCGCCCCGACGGCCTGTTGGCCCTGGAGACCTCGGTCGAGAATGGCTACAACACCGTCTGTGTCACCACAGAAACGGTACCCGGCTGCCGCATTGTGTTCACCGTTCCCCCTGGCCAAGACGCGACCCAAACCCGCGATCGGGTGTTTGATAACCTTGCCATAGCCGACCAGGGCAGCCAAACCCAGGGCGTAAACACCTTTGCCGACAGCGGTGGCAGTGCCCTTGGGGCCTTGGGCAACATCCTCGGCTGGCCCAGTTCCACCCCGTCGGGCCCCAGCCAAAGCATTAGCCTCAAGCCCTTCCTGGACAGGGCCGATGGTGGCACCGGGGCGAATCTCTCCGGGGGGGAGCCAGCGGGGCGGCCCCTGAATCCTGACAGCTTCCGCTAGGGCCGGTTCTGGGTCTTTTCGCGACATTGCCTCAGCCCGGAGCGGTTCTTCGTCATAATCAGAAGGCAGTAGCGGGTCGGACCCATGTTTATTCCCCCTGGTTTTACCCAGCACACCGTTCCCCTGGCCCTGGGCTCGGTGGCCTATATCCAGACCGACCCAGGGTTTTGGCCAGATGCTCCGGCCGCGACCATGCCCCTGGTCTTTATCCACGGGTTTGGCGGTGGGTCGTCGAGCTACGAGTGGTCTAAGGTCTACCCGGCCTTTGCGGCCAACTACTCGGTGCTGGCCCCCGATCTGATCGGGTGGGGCCGCTCCGATCATCCCGATCGCCCCTGCACCACCGCCGACTACCTGGCCCTGGTGCAAGAGCTGATTGAAACACTCTGCCCGGAGCCGCCGCTGGTGGTGGCCTCTTCCCTCAGCGCGGCGATGGTGGTGCGGGTGGCGATCGCCCACCCCGAACTCCTGCGGGGACTGGTGCTGGTAGCTCCCGCCGGGCTGGCCGACTTTGGCCAAGCCCCCAGCCGGTCGGTGGTGAACCAACTCGTCAAGCTGCCCTTGGTCGATCAGTTGCTCTACCGTGGGGCGATCGCCACCGCCGAGGGCATTCGGCTATTTTTGGCCCAGCGCCAGTTTGCTAACCCCAGCCAAATCTCCGAGGAAATGGTGGCCGCCTACCTGGAGTCGGCCCAGCAACCCAATGCCGATGTCGCCGCCCTGGCCTTTGTGCGGGGCGACCTCAGCTTTGACCTGGCGGAATACCTGCCCCAACTCACCACCCCCACCGCCATGGTATGGGGGGAGGCCGCTCAGTTTACCGATAGTGGGCTAGGCCGCCGCCTGGCCGCCCTCAATCCGACCGCCCTCCGCCGGTTTGAGCTCCTGCCTGGGGTTGGGCTCACCCCGCAGCTCGAGCAGCCTGGGGTGACCACCGGGTTAATTCAGCAATTTTTATCTGACCTGGCCCGCGAAGGGAACTAATTGAAGCCCTTAAAGCCATCGCCGGTCAGCACAGTACCCTCGGCATCAATGAATCCCCAGCGGGGGCCGATCTGAACCCGAGCATGGCCCTCCGAAAAGCGACCGGCATTGGCGTACTGGGGCTCTACAATCCACTCACCCTGAGGATTGATGTAGCCATAGCGGCCGTTCTGCTGCACCACAGCCAGCCCCTCAGAGAAATCGGCGGCATAGCTAAACTGAGGCGCAATCACCACCTCACCCGTGGGATCGATATAGCCCCACTGACCGTCGAGCAGCGCCGCCGCTAACCCCTGGGAAAAATCTGAGGCAAAGGCGAGGGTGGTCGCCATCACGAGATCACCCTGGGGGTCGATAAAGCCAAAATCAGATCCCTGGCGCACCCGAGCCAGCCCCTCAGAAAAGCTAAAGGCCCCGTCATAGCTGTGGGGAATAACCAGAGTGCCCGCCGGGTCGATATAGCCGTAGAGCTGATCGACCTTGGCCACCGCCAAGGATTCAGAAAAGCTCCAGGCGTCTTTAAAGGTCAGGGGCACCACCCGGCGACCGGTGGGGTCGATATAGCCGTAGGCGGTGTCAAGTTTGACCAGGGCGCGATCGCCCACAAAGGGTTCAGCCAGGTCAAACTGGGGTTCAATCACCCATTCGCCCTGGAGGTTGATATAGCCGTACTTCGTGCCCCCCTGGACCGCCGCCATCCCCTCCGAAAATGACTTGGCCTGGCGAAACTGCACCGGTATCGCCCACTGGCCCTCGCGATCGAGGTAGCCAAAGTAGCTGCCTGCCTGGGCCACCGCTACCCCCTGGGCGTAGTTGGCGGCCACGGTGACATTGCTGTCGGCCACGGTAATGGCGATCTGGCCGTCCCCATCGATGTAGCCCAGGGTTGAGTCGGTACGCACCAGGGCCACCCCTTCGGCAAAGTCTGAAACGCTATCAAATAGCAACGGGCTAGTCATGGCGCTGGCCAGGGCAACGGGCTGAGGGTTTATGAACTGTAGCATTGTCGTGGTCTGGATGCCCTTAGTCGTCTAGGTTCAAGGACAACTGCGGCGGGTGTAGGTCGTGGTACAGAGCTTCTAAATCGCCACGGCGGTACATGTGGCGATTACCTCGCCGCGAGGTGCGGCGATCGCAGCCCCGGCCATCGAGCTGCTGCTGGAGCTCGGCCCGAGAGCGGTTAAATACCTTGGCCGCCTCCCGCAGGGGCACCCACTGTTGGGCAAACTGCTGGCGTAGAACCTCGTCGGGGGTGTCGGCCAGGCGCTCTAGCAGCAGGTTGGCCAACAGCCAGCAGGCCTTGGTGTCGGCCAGGGCCCGGTGCGATCGCCCCACGTCGAAGCCAAAGTGGCGCACCAGCTGGGGCAAACTGCGGGAGGGCAAATCCGCCAGCAGCAGGCGAGACAAGATCACCGTGCAAAACTGCTGGGTATCGGGGCGATTAAAGCCTTCACCCCGGCGTTGATACTCCGATTGAATAAAGCTGTAGTCAAAGGCCAGATTGTGGCCGGTCAGCACCCCTTGACCCAGGGGCTGCTTAAGGGTCTGCCACACGGTATCGGCGGCGGTGCCCTGCTCTACCATGGCCGTGGTAATGCCCGTCAGCCGGGTAATGTTATGGGGCACCCGCACCTGGGCATCGACCAAAAAGCTGACCTCCTGGGTGATGCCCTGCTCCAGGGAGCCCTGCACCATAGCAATCTCTATGACCCGAGCCTCGTGGGGGCGCGACCCTGTGGTCTCTACATCCACCACCGTCAATAGAGCCTGGGGCAGTTGGCGGTAGTAGGCCATCAGGTGATCTATCAGTAGCGCAGATTGGGCAATGCCGCCCACTGACACAGGAACCATAGAGCTACGACCGCAGATAACCCTCCTAAGGTGCCACACTTTGCGG
>JAIXUR010000036.1 GCA_027483425.1 Cyanobacteriota bacterium
ATGAGCGCCGCTGCCCAGGCCAGCTCTTGCTGAGGCTTAAAGGGCAAGGTGGCAAAGTTGTAAACCAGCACCGCCAGGGTGGCGATCGGGTTGGTAATGCCGTTGGGCCAGAAGGGGGAAAACAGCGCGGTAAAAATCAGCGGTGCGGTTTCGCCCGCCGCCCTGGCGATCGCCAGGGTCACCCCGGTCAAAATAGCCGGAATTGCCGCCGGTAATACCACCTTTAGCACAGTTTGATACTTAGAAGCACCTACCCCCAGGGCGGCCCAGCGAATATCCTGGGGCACAATCTTGAGGGCTTCGTCGGCCGTACGAATAATGGTGGGCAGCATGAGCACCGCTAGCGCTACCCCCCCCGCGACAGCCGAGTAGCCCGGTCGCCCCGGTCGCACCATTAAACCGTAGATAAACACACCGGCAATAATGGAGGGCACACCGGCCAGAATGTTGACCCCAAAGCGCACATACTCGTCAATGGAGGTGTCGTCGCCGCCAAACTCTGACAGCCAGATGGCGCACAGCACCCCAATCGGTACCGCGATCGCCGCCGCGATCGCCACCACGATCAACGTACCCATGATGGCGTTGGCGATCCCGCCACCGGCGGAGCCCGGCGGGGGCGGCAGCTTAGTAAACAGGTCTAAATCGAGCCGGTTAGCGCCCTTGAAGACAACGTAGAACAGTACCAGCACCAGGGGAATCAGGGCGATAAAAATCGACAGCCCCGATAGGCCGGTCATGATGATGTTAAACAGGTTGCGGGAGCTAGACTTGTTGGCCTTCAGGCTCTGAATATCAAAGATCTCGCCTGGGGTACCAGGAATCGTCGTCATAGTTAGCCTCGTATGCTCGTAGTTTCTGGGTAATGCTTGAGAAACCTAGTACTTGGCCTGAAGCTTGCGCACAATCCAGTCGGCCAGAATGTTGACAATCAGGGTCAAAATCACCAGCACCAGGGCCGCGTACATCAGCGCCGCCACCTGAATGCCCTTGGCCTCGGCAAACTGGTTCGCCAGCAGGGATGCGATCGTGTTGCTGGGCTTCAGAATCGAGGCGCTGATGGTGTTGGAGTTACCGATCAACATCGTCACGGCCATCGTTTCACCCATGGCCCGGCCCAGGGCCAGCATGACACCGCCCACAATGCCCGAAATCGCCGCTGGCACTAGCACCCGAAAGATGGTGCCCCAGCGAGTGGCCCCCAGTCCGTAGGAGCCCTGGCGCAATTCGGGCGGCAGGGCCGCCAGGGAGTCGCGGGAGATCGCGGTAATAATTGGCAGAATCATGATCGACAGCACGAGAGCCGCCGCCAACATGCTAGGCCCAACGAAGGGAATGCCAAACAGACCCAAGAACCACTTCAGGGCCGGAATCAGCACAAAAATACCCCAGAGGCCGTAGACCACGCTAGGAATCGCCGCCAGCAGCTCCACCATGAACACCAGCACGGTGCGAATTTTGAGGGGAATAAAGTTTTCGCTCAGGAACAGAGCGGTGCCCAGGCCCAGGGGGACAGCAATTACGAGGGCGATCGCCGCACTGAGCAGGGTACCGACGATCATCGGCAACACCCCAAACGCCTCGCGCCCTTCCACCGGGTTCCAACTGCTCGTCCACAGAAAAGCCAGGCCAAACCGCTGAATCGCAGGCCAGGCCTGGGTCAAAATCAGCAGGCCAATGGCCACCAGCAGGACCAAAATAAACAGAGCAAACCCCATGGTTGTGCCCTCAAACAGACGATCCAGCCCCTTCTCAAGGGGTGTCCGGGTTCGTTCACTGGGCGGAGAAGATGGCGTATCAGCAGTCACAACGACCTCACCTGCAATAAGCGTTTGAATCAAGGTTGAAGGGGGAAGCCCAATGACTTCCCCCTGAGGAGTTACCCCCCAGAGCAGAGGGGTTAGACCCTAGGGCTTAGACCCTAGGGCGTCGGGCCCTAGCGCACCGTAATGGTGTAGTCGGGGGTCAGCACATCCGCCGCCGCTGCGACGCGATCGCGCACGTTCTTAGGCAGGGGCACATAGCCCAGGGACTCTGCGACTTCCTGGCCCTGGTTGAGACCATACTCGATCATGACTTCAACCGCTTTGGCCTTTTGGGCATCGGGGTAGTCCTTGTAGACCAGCATCCAAGAGTAGGTCACGAAGGGGTAGGACTCAGCCCCAGCGTCATCGACGATAAACTCCCGCAGGTTTTCGGGCAATTCCACGTTAGCCAGGGTGGCAGCAGCGGTCTCGCCGCTGGCGGTGACAAAGTTACCGGCCTTGTTTTCAATGGTGGCAAAGGGAATTTTGTTTTGTACCGCGAAGCCGTACTCGATATAGCCAATCGAGCCCTCGGTCTGCTGAATCTGGGCGGTGACGCCCTCATTGCCCTTAGCGCCAATGAAGCTGCCGGTCTTGGGCCACTCCACGCTCTTGCCCTCGCCAACGGCAGACTCAAACTCGGGGGAAATAGCGACCATGTTCTTGGTGAAGACGGCGGTGGTGCCGCTCCCGTCAGAGCGGTGCACAAAGGTGATGTCGCTGTCGGGCAGGGTGAGGTCAGGGTTGTCCGCCACGATCGCCGGATCGTTCCATTTGGTGATGGTGCCGGTGGCGATACCAGAGTAGGCGGCGCGGCTGAGCTTGAGCCCTTCAACCCCAGGCAGGTTGTAGGCAAACACAATGCTGCCAGCGGTCATGGGCAGCATGATGGTGCCCCGAGCCACCTTGGCAATCTCTTCATCTTTCATGGCGGTGTCGCTGGCCCCGAAGTCTACGGTTTCAGCGGTAAACTGCTCAACCCCAGCCCCACTGCCCACCGACTGGTAGTTGACCTGGAGCTCAGGCACTTCGCCATTGAGGGTGATAAACCAGTTTTGGTACAGGGGCGCGGGGAAAGAGGCCCCAGCGCCGGTCAGGGCCACGTTGCCGCCGAGGGCGATCGCTTCGCCCCCAGCAGCGGCACCGTCCGTGGCTGCACCGTCCGTGGTGGTGGTAGTACCACCGCCACAGGCGGCTACCCCAGCCACTAGCATCAGCGAAGCCGCCAACCGTAGATCAAACTTAAATTTCGACATTTTTCTAACCATGACTAAACAAACCATCAACAGCTCTAAAACTCTTATCAGAATGCGTTGGCAAAAGAGCGCAGCCAGATCAAGAACCGATCTTGAGTTTCTTTAAAAAACTCAACATAATTCTCCCGCCGCTAGATCATTCTTTTGCCATCCTTGAGGGCTAACAACCCATGCACCAACCAGTGATACATATATCACACAGACCTGCACACTGTGAGGAAGCGGCCTTTGCCTAAGCCGATCACCACAACTCCCTAATTCTTACCGCGTGAAGGTAAAGAACAGGTTATTGCACCCCCTTTCTCGAGGGCAATTCCCCAGGACTAGAGAATTCTTAGCAAAGTCTAAAATTCTCTATTAAGAGAGGATTAAGATAAGTGCAAGAATAGATTATGAAGCCTCGTCTAACTCTATGGATTGACGCGAGGAAATAGCGCTGACTATGGCGCGATCGCCAGCCACCAATCCGCACCTGCTGGGTCACCCAAGCACCGGAAAAGCGTCTGATGTGCAGTCCCCCCCCTACAGCACAGCGTCCAGAATTAAGAAGATTTCTGGGCAAGAAGATACCCCCTATCGGGGCGCAGAGCCCTGCGCCCTGGCCAGGAATCAAAAGGCTGAGGTTAGGTCAAGTAGGTGTACTGGCTGAGGCTGCGCTCGTAGTGCTGAATCAGCAGCTGCGACTCCGCCAGGGTGATCTGGCTGTCCTGGAGCGCCCGCTCCGATCGCCTACGAATATTCTCGATCATGTCTTCGGCGTCGTACTGCACGTAGCCCAGCACCTCGGTCATGGTGTCGCCCTTCACCACCTGCTCCACCTGGTAGCCCTTGGGGGTCATGTGAATGTGTACGGCGTTGGTGTCGCCAAACAGGTTGTGCAGGTTGCCCATGATCTCCTGGTAGGCCCCGCCCAGGAACATGCCCAGGTAGTAGGGCTGGTTCGGCACCAGCGGGTGCAGTTCCAAGACATGCTTGACGTCGCGCAGGTCGATGAACTGGGTAATTTTGCCATCGCTGTCGCAGGTGAGGTCGGCCAGGGTGCCCCGGCAGTGGGGCTCTTCGTCGAGCCGGTGGATGGGCAAAATCGGAAACAGCTGCTCGATCGCCCAGGTGTCGGGCATTGACTTAAACACCGACAGGTTGATGTAGTAGATCGACGCCATGCTCTGGTGCAGCTCTTCGATGTCTTCGGGCACATGGTCGGCATCGCTGACCACCGACAGAGCCCTGCGGCAGCAGGCCCAAAACAGGCGCTCGGCCCGGGCCCGCTGGGACAGGCTGAGGTAGCCGAAGTTAAACAGGCTCAGGGCCTCCTCTTTAAACTGCACCGCGTCGTTGTACAGCTCCTGCACCGTCTTGGAGCTGAGGTTTTGGTAAATCTCGTACAGCTCACGCAAAATCGCGTGGTCGTCGTCGCCGGGCACCTCGACCTCCTCCTGGGAGGGGGCATCGCTGCTGCCCAGCACGTCAAACAGCAGCACCGACTGGTGGGAGATAATCGCCCGCCCGCTTTCGCTGACCAGGGTGGGCACCGGTATGCCCTTCGCCCGGCAGGCCTCTAGCACCTCGGCCACCACGTCGTTGGCGTAGTTTTGAGTGCTGTAGTTCTTCGAGGCGTAGAAGGTGGTCTTCGACCCGTCGTAGTCCACCGCCAGGCCACCGCCCACATCCAGGTAGGCCATGGCAGCCCCTAGAGCGGCCAGCTCCACGTAGATGCGGCTGGCCTCCCGCAGGGCCTCCTTGACCACGCTAATGGCCGAGATCTGCGAGCCAATGTGGAAGTGCAGCAGTTGGAGGCAGTCGAGCATATTGTGCTCCCGCAGCCGATCCACCACCGCGAGAATTTCGGGCACCGTGAGGCCAAACTTGGCGCGATCGCCCGCCGAAATGCCCCACCGCCCGCTGCCCTTGGTGCTCAGCTTGGCCCGCACCCCGAGCACGGGGCGAATGTTGAGCCGCTGGCTGGCCTCAATGGCCAGCTCCACCTCGTTCATCTGCTCAATGACGATGATGGGCTGCTGCCCCAGCCGCTGGCCCAGCATGGCGGTCTCGATGTAGTCCTTGTCCTTATAGCCGTTGCAGATCAGCAGCGCCCCCGGCGTATCGAGGGTGGCCAGGGCGATCAGCAGCTCCGGCTTAGACCCCGCCTCCAGGCCAAACTGGTAGGGCCGACCGTAGCGCACCACGTCTTCCAGCAGCGGCCGCTGCTGGTTGCACTTGACCGGAAACACCCCCCGGTAGACTCCGCTGTACTTGTAGCGGGCGATCGCCTTGGCAAAGCAGGCGTTAATGCGCTCAATGCGGTCTTCGAGAATATCGGAAAAGCGAATCAGCAGGGGCAGGTTGAGGTTGCGCTGCTTGATCGCCTCGACCAGTTCGAGCAGATCTAGGGAACCGCCGCGATCGCCCCGAGGCGACACCGTCAAATGGCCATCGGCATTGATCGAAAAGTACGGCTCGCCCCAGCTGTGAATGCGGTACAGTTCCTCACTGTCTTCGATCGTCCAGGGAGCCGTCACAGTTTCAATGGAGGGCAGCATAGTTTCTAGGGCGGCCCGACGCAGGCGAGGGGAGGAAGACAGCGAGGACGACGGGGGTTGGGCCATATTCATAGGGGCAAGAGGCTCCGCGAGGGGGAATGGCAAGGGCCACAAATAAGGGGGCGATCGCCGATGAAGCGCGACCCAAATTGTAACAAAGAGCCATCCTCCCAACATTGCACCTTGCTACCAAGCGACAGGCTGAAAGGCCCTATCGTTGGCCAGGGCTACCGTATCGCCGGTTTGCCGAATCACAAACAGCCCCTGCTGGTAGGCATAGCGGTCTACCCCGGCGTCAATTTCGATGGCCGCCACAGCCCCGTAGATGCAATAGCCCGTGTAGTGGGGAAACGCCTGCCGAAACTGCCCCAGTCGCGCCAAAAAATCCTCCACATCCTGCCGCGACAGGCGTGACTTGACTTCAATCGCCACCGCCACATCGCCATCCACGGCAAAAATGTCGATCTCCATCTCTGCCCCAGGTCGCTTCGACTGCATGCGGCGAGAAATTTCCTGAACCTCTATACCTCGCTCCTGAAATAGCCGAATTACCGCTGGAGCCACCAGGTTCTCGACAAATTGCCCCCAGCGGGTGGTTAGCCCGGCCACCTCACGGCTGGTGTTGGCGGCCACGCGCTCCAGGCGTTGCAGGCGGCGATCGGCCTCAGCATTGAGCTCAGCGATGCGGCGATCGGCCTCGGCGGTACGGCGATCGGCTTCGGCGGCACGGCGATCGGCCTCGGCATTGAGCTCAGCCATGCGTCGGTCAGCCTCGGCGGCGCGCCGGTCAGCCTCGGCCTGGGAGGCTTGAAAAAGAGTGTAGATGTCTGCGATGGTTACCGGGTCTGCCATAGTCAAACTTTTGTGGAGCTTACCTAATGTCCATTATGCCTCTGTACTCCAGGGGCAGCCGGAACCGGTGACCCCGCGACCCGGCAAGCCCGCCCCGCAGGCCAGGTGATAGAATTCTCGTTCCGGCGCTGCTGTCGAGACAACCAACCTAGCGATGGCCATGGGTGAGAAAGGACGGGGCCGGGCGATCGAGGGGAATCAAGCGCTATGCCATGATGGGATGTGGCTTAAAATTTGAACCATAATTCTAAGATCACGACCCATCACCCATAATTTCGCCATGGCAAAGCAAGCCCCCGCCGTTCTGAAGTCTGTCACCGTTAGCCTGCCCTTTGGTATTGGGGCGGCATCTTGGGAAGCTGACCCGACAGAGCAGAATGCCGCCTGGGAACTCTACATCGAGCTGGTGACACGGGTAGCGGTGCAGTCTCTCAGTGCCGACCAGGGAAGCATTCGGGAGGCGATGAACTCTCTCTATAGTCTGTTTGGCTCTACCCGCGAGATTTTGCGTAAGGCTGGCCCAAAGGTGGGTGCGTCTCACGATTCGGTCGGGGGTATTGCGATCGCAGTCCTCAACAACGGCCTGCGCCCTTTTTTATCCCAGTGGCATCCGCTGCTCCAGGCATGGGAAGCGAAGCGTCTCCCAGAGGTTAGCCCCCAAGCCCACGAAAAAGCCTGGGATCAAGAACCTCAACTGCGCCGGGAGTTGGAGTCGTTGCGGGGCAATCTGGAGCAATACGCCAATGCCCTAGGGGCGATCTCAGGCATCAAGCCGTGAAAACAGCGACACCTAAGATCTGAAGGGGCTGTTCATCGCCGCACTGGCATCCACCTAGATTCAGGCTAAACTCTTGGTAGGCAAAGGCTAGCGCCAGCGGAGCAAGCGACGAATGACGGAGCAGCAGTTTGATGTTTTTCTATGTCACAACAGTGAAGATAAACCTGCCGTTATTCAAATTGCGCAGCAGCTCCGGCAAAACAATCTCAAACCCTGGCTGGATGTGTGGGAACTACAGCCCGGTGCTATTTGGCAATATTCCCTAGAGCAGCAGATTGAGCACATCGGGGCCGCTGCTGTATTTGTGGGCCAGCAGGGCCTCGGTCCCTGGCAAAGTGAAGAAATTTACGCCTTTTTGCAAGAGTTCATCGGTCGCAAATGCCCAGTGATTCCCGTGATGCTGGCTGATGCACCACAGGAGCCCAAGCTACCTATCTTCTTACGAAACCGCCATTGGGTAGATTTTCGCCTACAAGAACCTGATCCGCTGGTTCAACTCCTATGGGGTATTACAGGAGTTAAGCCCTCAGCCCC
>JAIXUR010000023.1 GCA_027483425.1 Cyanobacteriota bacterium
GACCCGGTCAGAGGGTGTTTGAAAAGCCAGAGAGAGCCTGCATTTATACTACGAAAGTGGGTCAAGGTGGCTCATACCCCAGGGTATTTACGGTGGCGACAGGGTCAATAGCACCAGGGAGTACCCTTTTCAAACATCCTCTTAAGAAAGGACTGGGGTCTGTCTCTAAGCGCCAAAAACACAGTAGAAATACTCATTGAAAATCCACTTTCTACGGTGCTTTCAGCCATAAGCCAAGGGCTAATCTATATAGCGCTTGGCTTATGGTGGCAATTAGCCGTTTTATTTACTGAATGAGTTGATTGATTAAAATTTAAAACTTAAAAAAAAGAGACATTTCGATAGGTCTCTAGCTAAAGGGTTTTAATATCAAGCCCTGCTTGTATTTGAAAATACAGGCAGGGCCGAGTTCACCTAGTTTGAAGCGATGGCAGCATTAACATTGACAGAATCAATGCCCTCAATCTCCATCGCTAGAGGCTCAATTTTGTCAAATTGCTCCTGGGTAAGCACATTTCCTTTAACCGTGGCCACTCCTCTGACAACCTCGACGGTTAATTGACTACCGGAGAGATTAGCCGCTAACTTATCTTGGACCTCAGTCGCTAAAGCAGCCGACACTTGCCGCTCCTCATCGGTCATTGAATCACCCATGTCATCGCGCTGCTCTTGGGCACGGGCATCTGACTCTATTTGGTCACTGCGCACACTGTTATCTGTATCACTAACAACCGGCTTGCCACAGGCTGTTGCCCCAAGCAAAAGTAGGCCACCCAGCATGAATGGAAGACATTTTTTCATGGTTAAATCCTTTTTTTATCGAAATATTGACGGTGGCTAGATGGCTAGATCACCAGAACATCTCCTACTCAAACAGCTTCTAGGGGCGGTCTGAGCGACTAGGTGAAAAGTCCGATATGCTGGTTGTGATGGGCTGCTCCTTCAGTGGGTAAACATCCCACTCATGGATGCCACGGTGCTTGAGAATGGGCGCGGCGCGGTCAATGTCGTGGTCTGTGCCGTCTACAATGCACAGGTACTTACCCTGTAGTACGCTATCGTTGTAGACCTTAGCCCGATCTTCGGGTATGCCGAGACCGACTAGGCCTCCCAAAATTCCTCCGGTCGCTGCACCGATCGCCCCACCCGCTGCCGCCGTCGCGATCGCAGTGGCGGTAGCCCCAGCCAGCATAATCGGCCCAACCCCAGGGATCGCCAGGGTTCCTAACCCCACTAGCAGACCGGTTAGCCCACCCACGGTGCCACCGGTAACCACACCGACCTTAGCGCCATCATCGCCATGGTTATCATTCCCAGCGTGAAGGTCTGGAACATGAACCTCGTTCACTGACCCGAAACGATTTAGATGATCGGAGTGTTGACCAATCACAGATACATGCTCCATGCCATAGCCAATATCTTTCAGCTCTCTGAGAGCTTGCTCTGTGGCCTGATAATCAGCAAAGATGCCAACAGCGCGCAGATGATTTGAAGAGTTCATAGCGCCTTCCTTATTAAGAGAGTGTTTTAAAATCTGGAAAGAGATGGGCCAATTCTTTTAACCCGAAATCATCCCGACCTGACACCAATGAAAGTTGCGGTAGCCATCCCCCTAGGCCTGAAGCCCAGGGGGATAACCGAACGGAGGTCGGGCTCAAAGGTGATCGACTAGTCGATCGCCTTCTTGGCTTCGTCCTTAACATCTTCTACGGCATTTCGCAGATCTGCCTCGACCTGCTTTGCTTGGCCTTTGGCTTGGGCTTCGTGGTTATCGGTCAGCTTCCCAGCCGCTTCTTGAACCTTGCCCTCAACATCTTTGGCAGTTGCTTTTGCTCTATTTTCAATGCTCATAATTACATCCTTTTTGGAGTTTATCGGGAGGCCGATTAGACTAATCATCCTGCTCGGCCTATAACTATACGATGGCGGATAATTGTTCTATTTCGCGTTTGATTTGGTTGAATAAAATAGCCCAGTGCAAGTTTCAGCCTTAGGGTAGACATTGTCCGATATTTCATAAATCCTAGACGCTGTAGGCTTGACATTGACCGCTATTAGTATAAGCATTTTGTCCATAGGGGCGAGATATAGCCATCGCCACTTTGGTTAGAGGTTGTTTGAAAAGGGTTGTCCCAGGTATAGTTTGCCGCCAACAGACTGCAAAAACGCTGAATTTTAAGGCTATTAGCCTGCGACCTAGGTATAATCTGAGTCGCTCTTTGACTTTTTAAACAGCCTCTGAGACATATATTTAGAGTGTTCCAACTAAATACTTATCTGGGATCTCACCGCGACCGGCCCGTTGGGCCGAGTTCGCGGCCTTGGCAGGAATATTTTTTTAGTTGGGATACTCTTAGCCAAATAATGTTGCGAATTATCCAATTCTAATGGATGGGTAACCAAGATCATCTATAGTGCCAAAGTACTAAGCGGTTGGCAGAGCCAAGGCCGCTTAATAAAACGGGATGAGGTACTGGCAGAGGGCTCGTTGGGCCCCCTACTAGCATGGCCGAAAATAAACACATCTAAGAGGTTGTTTGAAAAGGGTTGCTCCAGGTGTAATTTGCCACCAAGAGAAAGCAAAAATGCTGAGCTTTGAGGGTATTAGCCTACGACCTAGGCATAACCTGAGACACTCTTTGGCTTTTTAAATAACCTCTACTGCTCAAAAGCCTTCTGATTACGATCAGGGGTGCCGAAAAAATTAGTTAGGAAAGATATTCCAAAATCATGAAGAAACGCTACTTTCTCGGGCTGGTTCTATTCGCTAGCTTAGGATCCTTAACCGGTATATTGGGAGTCGATGTCAAGGCTGATATGCCGACTCAAGCTATTAGTCAAGCTAGTCAAAGCAATACCTGTATTGATTTGCTAGAGGTAACGACAGGCCAAGCTCAAATTCGTAGGGTGATTAAATTCTCTCTCTTTGGGCCTGGTAATATTCACTTAGATTTTGCAGTACCGCCCAATGGCACCATCAACTATTACGAAGTGACGTTTGTACCTGAGAACAATGCGAACTATGACATAGGCATTAACTTCAGGTATCCAGATGGGTCCCAGGCGAATGTTTTTTCTGCCTCGGCGACTGTCGTAAAAGACCAAGTCTACACCCGTCGGTTTGTTTCCCCAACTGGTGATCGGCCTTTTCTCATCAATACCAGCGTCGGTGGCGAAAATAATATCGCCTACAACATTAACGTCCGGGGCTGCGAATACTAGGTAGGTGATCCTAATTCTTGCAGGGTGCGCCGTCGCTTGCGTGGCGCACCAAAAACAAGCCTAAATTGGACTATTAGCACACTACAGCACTGATTTCATAAATTATTCGCTATTCCTGCCCGACTGATCGGTTAAAAAATTGCTCAGAGTCTTCGCGTACTGGGGGTCTTGGCTACCCAAGAGGCGATCCCAAAACGTAAAATAAAGCCCGTAGTGCACAGTGTACTTACGGTGATGAATGGAATGGTGGGCGGGGCCAATCACCCACCGCCCCAGCCAGTGGTGAGGAAATAGGGCCGGTAAGCGATCGGGGCCCAAATGGTTGAGCACTGCCCACAGGGTCATGGTCGTCAGCACAGCAATCATGGTAATAAAATGCAGCGGCAGCACGAAGGTAATGCCGACCAGAAAGAGGGCCTGGATCACAGCCTCTGGGGGATCAAAGGCAAAGGACGTCCAGGGGGTGGGGTAGCGCGATCGATGGTGCCCCTGGTGCAGCCAGGCAAACAGTTTAGGATGATGAAATAGTCGGTGGGTGAAATAAAAGTAGGTGTCTTGCAGCATCAGCACCGCCCCGTAGCTGCCCCCCAAATACCATAGGCCATAGTGTCGCGGATCGGTGTACAGGCGGGTCAGCCCCTCCCGATAGGCGGAGAGAATCAAGGCAGCGGCTAGCGCAAAGACCACCGCCGCGATCGCAGACAGCTGAATGTCATGGCGAATAACGCGCCACGACGGGGGCCGGTGACGCCGCCGAGGGTTCATCACCGCTTGACTCACCGACGAATAGAACAACCAGTAGGTTATCCCTGCCACCAGAAAATAGCGGCCAAGGATAATGCCCAAAAAGGCAATGCTATAGAACCCAAAGGATTGTTCTCTCAAGTCGATTCACCGATAGATTCCTAGAGTGCAGCGGTTCCCGCCTGAGGTGCGCGCAAGTCTTCGAGAGAGAGCCGGGGCTTCTCGGTGTAGACCGAGTTGAGCAACAGGTCAAGCACCTGAGCCTGGCGAGCACTAAAAATAGCCTGGCGGGTAATCAACTCGCCCACATTGAGAATCACCTCGTCCTCTGGGCCGAGAATAACACGGGTTACGGGCCGACCTAGGGCTGCTTTAATCTGTTTGTCTTCGATCGCCCTTGCGCTGCGGTGCCGCAGGGTGCTAGCCGCCCCTTGCACCTGACTCCACAGATCCCTGGCCCCGGCTTGAATTTGGTCGCCAGCGCTGGCGGTGGTGCGCTGGAGGCGATCGCCCGCTAAAATCAGAGTACTGCCCGTGCGCCCCTGCAGAGCCTCCCCAGCCGACAGACCCACGGCGTCTAGCAGCAGTTTTTCTCGGTGGTGAGCCTTGGTCCGCTCAATGATCTGGGGGGTAACAATTTGACCGGGGGCTGCCAAAATAGAGCCTGCCTCAGTGCGCACCAGGTGTCGCACCCGTCGCCCCTGGGCTTGCTCGACCGTAAACCCGGACACCGCCTGGCCCAACCGTAACCCTAGGGGCACTGACCAACTGCCCCCCGTGGCTAGATACAGGTCATCTAAAATACCGAGGGC
>JAIXUR010000283.1 GCA_027483425.1 Cyanobacteriota bacterium
AAGGGGCTTTGCTGGGGCCCAGCCTGATGCCCGGCGGCACCCGAGCCGCCTACGATTCCATTGAGCCGATCGTGAAGAAAATTGCGGCCCAGGTGGACGACGGCCCCTGCGTGACCTACATCGGGCCCCGAGGGGCGGGCCACTATGTCAAAATGGTGCACAACGGCATTGAGTACGGCGACATGCAGCTGATTGCCGAAGCCTACGACCTGATGAAGAGCGTACTGGGGCTAGATCACAATCAGCTGTTCGATGTGTTTGGGGACTGGAACCTCACCGACGAGCTGAATTCCTTCCTGATCGAAATCACCACCGACATCTTCACCAACATCGACCCCGAAACCGGCGAGCCCCTGGTCGAGCTGATCATGGATGCGGCGGGCCAGAAGGGCACCGGTCGTTGGACCGTCATGAGCGCCCTGGAGCTGGGCGTGGGCATTCCCACCATTACGGCGGCGGTGAACGCTCGGATCATGTCGTCGATTAAGGCAGAGCGGGTGGCGGCTTCTAAGGAACTCAGCGGCCCCCTGGGTCGCTTTGATGGCGATGTCAAAGCCATGGTGAACAAAATCCGCGATGCGCTGTACTGCTCCAAAATTTGCTCCTATGCCCAGGGCATGGCGCTGATTGGCACGGCCTCTAAGGCCTTTGAGTACGACATCAACCTGGGCGAAACGGCCCGCATTTGGAAAGGCGGCTGTATTATTCGGGCGGGCTTCTTGAATAAAATCAAGCATGCCTACGACGAAAACCCCGGCCTGCCCAACCTGCTGCTGGCCCCCGAGTTTAAGCAGACGATTTTGGATCGCCAGACTGCCTGGCGGGAGGTAATTGCCATGGCCGCCACCTTTGGCATTCCCGTGCCGGCCTTTAGCGCGTCGCTAGACTACTTCGACAGCTACCGCCGCGATCGCCTGCCCCAAAACCTGACCCAGGCCCAGCGCGACTACTTCGGGGCCCACACCTACGAACGCACCGATAAAGAGGGGACTTTCCACACCGAGTGGACTAAGGCACCTGCCCGCGTCTAGGGGGTTGACAGCCGAGGCGCAGGGGATATGCATCCCTTGCGCCTCGGCCATCTATGGTGAGCATTGGGGGATTTTCACCCGGCTGGAAGCAAAGCGACGGGCAATCACGCTAGTCTGAGGGAGACAGTTCCTCGGGTTTCCATGCTTACGTCAGAGTCCTCTGCCCCGTCGCCCCAGCCCGTCCCGTCTAGCACTACCGGCGGCTTTGATGCCCAGCATCCGCCCAGTCCTCAGCTAATCGATGCCTGTGTGCACTGTGGGTTTTGCCTGACCACCTGCCCCAGCTACCGGGTGCTCGGCAAAGAAATGGACTCGCCCCGGGGCCGGATCTACTTGATGGATGCCATCAATACCGGCGAAGCGCCACTATCGGCGACGTCGGCCCAGCATTTTGACTCTTGCCTGGGCTGCTTGGCCTGCACCACCGCCTGCCCTTCAGGGGTGCAGTACGACCAGCTGATTGCGGCGGTGCGCCCCCAGGTGGAGCGTAACCACAGCCGCCCTTGGCCCGAGCAATGGGTGCGATCGCTGATCTTCAGCCTGTTTCCTTACCCCACCCGGCTGCGGGCCGTGGCTGGGCCGCTGTATCTGTACCAAAAGCTGGGCCTGTCTAAGCTGGTGAAGCAGAGCGGGCTGCTGCCCAAGCTGTCTCCCAGCCTGGCGGCCATGGAGGCGCTGCTGCCCCCGGTCACAGCCGAAAGTTTTCAGGATGACCTGCCCGAGCTGATCGCCCCGGTTGGCACCAAGCGCTACCGGGTGGGCATGGTGCTGGGCTGCGTACAGCGGGTCTTTTTCTCCGATGTGAATGCCGCCACCGCGCGGGTGCTGAGTGCGAACGGCTGCGAGGTTGTGATTCCCCACGAGCAGGGGTGCTGCGCGGCGTTGCCCGCCCACCAGGGGCAGGAGGCCCAGGCCCAAACCCTGGCCCGCCGCATGATCGACTGCTTTGAGTCCGCCGGGGTCGATTACGTGGTGATCAACGCGGCGGGCTGCGGCCACACCCTCAAGGAGTACCACCACATCTTGCAGGATGACGCGGAGTACCGCGATCGCGCCCAAGCCTTTGTCGCCAAGGTCAGAGACGTACAGGAGTTTTTGGCCCAGGTGGGGCTGACTACGCCGCTGCATCCCCTTGTCGATGGGGAGTTGCCGATTGTCTACCAAGATGCCTGCCATCTGATCCATGGCCAAAAAATTAGCCTGCAGCCCCGCCAGCTGCTGCGGCAGATTCCCGGCGTTACCCTGCGGGAACCCATAGATGCCGCCCTCTGCTGCGGCAGTGCTGGGGTCTACAATATGCTGCACCCCGAGGTGGCAACCGAGCTGGGCCAGATGAAGGTAAAAAACCTGCTCAATACCGGCGCGACCCTGATTGCCTCCTCTAACCCCGGCTGTTCGCTGCAAATTAAACAGCACCTGGCCGATCAGGCGCGACCCCTGCCCCTGTACCACCCCATGGAGCTGCTGGATGCGTCGATGCGCGGGGCGCCATTACCGCTGCGCTAGGGGTCTCAGCAGCGAGGGTCTAGCCAGCCCGGCTGAAACACGCTACGTTAACTG
>JAIXUR010000346.1 GCA_027483425.1 Cyanobacteriota bacterium
ATTATCGTCTAGGGTGAGGCGACCTTCGAGGGTGCCCAGACGGGTGGCCACCTGGGTTAACCGGCTGCTGGTGCTGGCATCTAATCGCTCAAAGCCCCCCTGGAGAGTGCCAAACTGATTGGTCAACCCCGTCAACCCCGAGACCAGGCTGCCCACCTGGTCGTCCACCTGGGTGAAGCGACCCTGTAGCCGGTCCACCTGGGCGCTCAAGCCCGAGACATTGCGATCGACTTGGCCAACTTGGCCCTGGAGTCCCTCCACGCGATCGGTTAAGCCCACCACACCGGCAGACAAGCTGCCCACCTGGTCGTCCACCTGGGTGAAGCGGCTTTGCCAGCCCCCCACCTGATCCCGCAGGCCGCCCAGGTCAGCGGTGAGGCCCCCCAGGCGCGGATCGAACTGATCAAAGCGCGTTTGCAGGGTATCCACCCGCCCCCTGACGGTGCTCACCGTGGATTGCACGTCCCTCAGCTGGCTGGTGAGGGTGCCCACTCGGCTATCTACGGTACCCACGGTGGACTGTAGCCCGGTCACCTGGGTGGCGATCGCCCCCACTCGCCCATCGACTGCACCGACGGTGGACTGTAAACCAGAGACCTGGGTGGCGATCGCCCCCACCCGAGTCGTCAGTTCACCCACGGCTAACCCGCTCGTCTCAATCTGGGTGCCCACCTCTCGCTTCAGCTCGCGGCGGGTCTGCACCAGGGTGGTTAATCCGCCCGCCGTGGCCAGGGTGTCCGTCGCCGCCTGTAGCGAGGGTACCAACGCCGCCCTCGCCTCCACATCCAACTCTCCCAACCCCTCCAGCAAAAAGGACTGCACCGTTCTCTCCGCCACCTTGCGACCCATGTAGGCCCCCACCATACCGGGTTGGCTGCCCACATAATCGGCCATCCGCTGGTAGACGCCATCCATGAGTACACCGGCATTGCCGCCCCGGGTCACCACCTCCAGGGTGCTATTCAGAGGGCTCTGGGCCTCAGCCAGGGCCAAAAACACCTCCAGCCAAGGTCCCAGCCATTGCTTAAAGGGCACCAGCAGCACCGCACTACTCTGCACCGCCGTCTGCCCTGGGGCCTGGGCATAGGCCACCACCGTCGCCTCGAGAAAATCCCACCGTTCCAGGTAATCTTGGGTGTTGACCGACTCCAGCAGCCCCTGGCCAAAATCACGAAAGTAAATGTCCAGGGCCTGCCGATAGGCGAAGTTGCTGTCCCACTGGTAGAGCTGGGCCATCTCTCGCAGGCCCGCCTCCGTTTGGCGGGGGGTGGCGGCATTGGCATCCAAACGCCGCAGAAAGGGCTCCAGGGCCTCCTGCTGCACCGCCAGCAAATCCTCCGCCGTCAGCGGCAGCAGCTCCACCCGAAAGCGGCCATCGGCCCCCGTTCTCACCGCTAGGCTGGTGCCCTGCTCGGCCAAGAGGCGATCGCGACTGCGCAACCGGCCCCAGGTGGTGGCCACCACCACCGGAGCATCCCGCTGGGGATTGCCCTCGGCATCGGTGACGGTGCCGGTAATGGTGACAGTCTGGCCCAGAAAGGGGGCCGATCGCGAGGCCTCGAGGGAGACCTGCGATCGCGGCATCAGCCGCTGTAACGCTTCCACCTGCTGGCGCAGGGCCTGGAGATCTTGCTGAAGTTGGGAGTCGGTGAGGAGCATAGGGGCAAGGGGGTGGAGGGTAGCCATGATTCATTCGCCAGGACTCAAGTCTCTTACCGCTGAATAAACCTCGACAGTTGATCGACCTGGGCCTTGAGGGCTGTGACATCCCGCAGTTGGTTGTTGACCAGACCGGGATCAAGGGCTCGGAGGGTGGTGACCTCCTGTTGAATGGGGGCGATCTGCTGGCGAATGGCCCGCTGTAGGAGACCATTGTCGGCCTCAATGGAGGCTCGAAAGACCTGCTGCTCCTGTTGCAGGGTCTGACGGACCTGGGCGATACCCTGGGTCACCTGGGTTTGCACGGTTTGGGCCAGGGCGGCTTGGGCGGCGTCGGTGTTGGTGTCGGCCCGCAGGGCCGCTTCGCTGAACACCTTAAAGCCCACCTCCTGGGAGGAGATGCCGATGGCCCTGGTTTGGGTGGCCCCCAGAGCCTGTTGAATGCCAATGGCATCGCGCATGGACTCGGTCAGGGTGTTGAGGAAGGGCGGCGACACCTCTGGGTCGAGCTGGTTCAGGGCCTCGTTCAAAATGCGATAGTCGCGCTGCTTGCCCAACAGCCCTTTGTCGCGCACGATGTCGGCAATTTCTGCCTTAATCAGGCCCGTCGATTCCTGATAGCGGCCGGTGATCTTGGGCCGTAGCCGATCGCGGTAGATACCCACGGGCAGTTCCGCCACGGGGGGGTTGATAAAGTCCACGATCCAGGGGCCAATCCAGTCGCGGAAGGTCATTTGCAGGGAGCTCACCCCCAGGCTGGAGTCGGCGGTGGTGGGGTCGCTGTCGGGCTTGGCAAAGGCCATGACCGTGGCCCGATAGTTGCGCCAGCGGCTGCCCAGGCCAGGCAGCAACGTGCCGACGGAGATGCCCGGATGGCGAATATAGTGGGTGTCGAGGTAGGTTTTCACCCGGCTGGAGCGATCGTATTCGCTGCGCAGGAGCTGGTAGGTGGGCCGGGCTTCCATGGGGGTAGTGGCATTGAGAATCGCCTGGGAAACGGCCATGGTCATGCCCTGGGGACGGCTTTGCAGCACCACGGCCATTTCGTCTTCGTCTTCGTCGGCCAGACCCTCGGCATAGTCAGAGCGCAGCAGCACCCGAGCCAGTCCATCGTCATTGACCTGGACCGAAATGGTGCGATCGCCCACCCCGCCCTGGGCGATAAACCCAGACACGGGCTTAAACTGGCCCCAGGTGGCGACTAGATCGACCCAGGGGCGGGTTTGGGCCGTAAACCGCAGCGGCTGCCCCTGCAAATCCAGCACCTGCACGGTGAGAGTGGCCAGTTCACCCAGGGCGTAGGCCACCCGCTCAGTGCTGAGGTTGAGCCGATAGTATTGGCGAATGAGCGGATTGACGACATTTTGCAGGGTAGTCACGTCGGTGCGCAGCTGGGTGATTTGGCCACCCAGGGCGGCGAGCTGAGCGTTGAAGGTCGTCTCCAGGGTGGCAATCCGCTCGTTCAGGCTGGCCTCTACGGTTTCTAGGGCTCCCACCAGGCGGTTCCAGTCCTGGGATTTGATCAGTTCTCCGGCCACTTTGTTGCCGATTTCATCTGCTAGTAGGCCCATGGTGTTTACCTCTTACTCCTTGCTTGTGAGAATGTCAGCCCATGAAAATGGGATCATTGGATTCGTGGGATCAAAATGCCGTCAGGGCCAATCAGCCGGTGGACAGATCTCCCCTGAGCAGGTCGTCGCCCAGGGCCAGCTGTACCTGTACGCCCGCCGGTCGCACCTGCTCCAGGCCCGCCCACACCCGGTCCAGGATGATCGGGTCGATGGCTTCCCCGGCCTGGCGTCGCTGCAACCGCACCAGCACCGAGGCCGGTTGATGGGGCTGCCAGCTGAGCCACACCCGCGCGGCGGGCAAAAAGGCGAACAGACTGGCGTCAAAGTGGCTGGGGGGCGGTGGCTCCAGGTCAAACCGGCCCGATTCTGGGTCAATCGCGTTGGGGTTATCCCCCAGTAGTCGACCCTCGGAGGTCCAGATCGGTCGGCTTTCGGTCTCGACGGGAGATTCGCCCTCCACCCGCAGGTAGCGCCAGGTGGAGTCGCCCACGGGCAGGCGCGGCACGGCGACCAGCCCCCCATCACGGATTTCCGTGGGCCGGGGTTTATAGCGCATGCGCAGCTGGGGGGTGGGGTCTGCCGCCGCCGGGTCAGGGGTGAACTGGGTGCCATCCCACTGGCCGAGGGCCGCGATCGCCCCATCGGTCCAGGCCACCGCCTGCACCGATGCTTCCTCTGTCGTGCGCAGTTCCAGGCTGAAGGGCAGGGCGGTGAACCGTTCCCAATTGGCACCGCTATAGCGCCAAGCATCGCGGGGAATGGGGTCACGCCCAGACGGGCCATCGCCGCTCCCATCGCCGCCATAAATCTGGTCGGCTCGCCCCAGGGATTGCCAGCGATCGCCCTGGTGCTGCCAGAGGCGGTGACCGTCGTAGCGCAATAGGCCGCGATCGCAGCCGATCCACAGCAACCCCCGCGAGTCGATGGTCAAGCTATGCACCCGGCCCTCGCTGAGGTCGGGAAAGGCCTGGAGGATCGTTTCGCTGGTGAACCCCCGCACGGGCTGGGCCAGGTAGCGGGCTAAGCCCTGGTCGGTGCCCAGCCAGAGAGAGCCGTCGCGGCTGCGGGCGATCGCCCGCACGGTGGGGAGAAAGGCCGCGTCGGCCTCCGGTGGGGCCACTGGCGGTCTAAAGGCCTCCCATTCCGACTGCTGCTCGGTGCGCACCTGGCCCCGATAGCGGTACCAGGTCCCCAGCCGGGGCTGCTGGTGGAGGAGGCCCCAGTCGGTACCAAAGAATCGGGCTCCATCTACCCCATCACTATGGAAGGCGTAGACCGCTACCCCCTGGAGATCCGTGGGGGCCAGGCTGCCGTCGCCATTCAGGGTGAACGCGCCAGTGGCAGTACCCAACCAAAGCTGGCCCTCCAGCTGGGCCAGGGCATAGACCGCCACACTGGAGAGGGCGATCGGGGTCAGCTCGTCGCCCGCCGGGGGAAACAGGGGCACCCGCACCAGGCCATCCTCCGTGCCGATCAGGAGATCTTGGCCGTTGAGATCCAGGCAGTGGATGGGGGCCAGATCGGTAAGGGCCTCGTCCCAGGTGCTACCGTCGTAGCGCCAGAGCTGGCCGCCACCGCCACCGCCGTCATCCCCCTCACCCTCAGGGCCATTGACCGCCACCCAGAGGGCCGCGTCTTCGCTTTGGGCGATCGCCACCACCGCGCCGACGGGGCCATCCTCCACCGCCGCCCAGGGCCCCGAGGCGGTCGGGTCGGTGGTGGATCGAGCCTGCTGAAGGCCCGAGGTGGTCCCCAGCCAGCTGGTCACAGCAGGCTGAATGCGCAGGGTTTCGCCAGCCTCCAGAGCCCCCAGGTAGGCAATGCCCAGGGGACGACCCGGCCCACCATAGCGCTCAATCAGCGGCGATGCCGTGGCGTCGATGTGACCGGCCTGGGGGGCCACCCCCTGGATGTAGAGGGTGGGACAGACTGACCGCAGCCCTCGGTGGGTATGGCTCCAGCGCATCAGTGGGCCCACGGTATCCGTCGGCAGGCCCCTGGGGATGGCGGGGGCCAGGGTGGGGGCACCGGGCACCCCTTCCTCTAGCCAGAAGGGGCGATCGCGCTGGGCGGGCGCGGCCCCTAGATCCACCGGCAATTGCAGCTCCACCATGCGGCGCAGGGCCTCGATCGTGCCCAGGCCGTCGCGGTAGAGGGCCAGGGTGCGCCGCACCCGCAGACGAAAGGCTTCGACGGTTTCGGGGTTGGGTTCCTGCCAGGGGGAAAGGCCCACCAGCGCACTCAGGTGGGCCAGGTCGTCGAGGTAGGGAAAGGTCACCAGGGAAGCATCCCCAGGGGGGGGCGGCGGGTCGCCCTGGAGCTGGCGACGGCGCTGGAAAAAGCCATCGTAGAGAGCCAGGTCGGCGTACTCAAACCAGTGGGCCTGGAGCACGGCGGCGGCCTCCAGATCCACCTGCTCTAGCAGGCGACCCACGGTCTGTAGAAAGCGCGCCATCAGCCCGTCGTCCCCCGGTTGGGGCCGGTACAGGGAGGGCAGGCGATCGCGCATTTGCTCGTATTTAGCCATCGGTGGCCTCCGGGATGCGCTCGACGCTATCGAGGCTGAGCCGCTCGAAGGGGGTGAGGGGGTAAGCCGGGTCGCTGGCCTGGGTCAGCACCTGGCTGAGCTGGCTGACTTGGGTGATCACAAACTGCACCTGGTAGGGGCTGATATCTGGAACGGCGGGGGCCGTGGCGGGTAGGGCCAGGGCGACATGGTTGGGCAGGGGCACCACCGCCAGCAGTCGGCCATAGGCCAAGAGTCGTTCTGAGTCGGGCAGGGTTTCGCTGGCATTGAGGTCGTTGAGGGTCGCGATCGCCCCCCGCACTGCCGCCTCGATGGCGGGCAAATCCGCCGGGGCCGACGCGTCGGGGTGGCTGACCCGCACCGTCAGCCGAGTGGGTAGATTGGGGTCGGCGATCGCCAGGCTACCCAGCCGCACGGGGAATCCCGCCGTCGCCAGTTGGCCGCTGGTGGGGTCGGGCATGACCGTGGCCTGGGTATCGGTCCGCACCACGCTGAGAATCCGCACATCTTCGACGCCGTTGATGGCCAGGGCCAGGCCGATCAGGCGGTTGAGGCTACCCGCTTCGGCGCTGGACAACTTGGCAAAATAATCGGTCAACTGCTGCTGCAGGGTGCGCTGAATGCCCCGCAGATCCTGCTCCAGTAGGCCACTGGCGGTGGTCAGGCGCAGGCTGACCACCAGGGGTACCGGTGGGCTAACGCCAGCGATATCAAAGGGAATGCCCGCCGGACGAGCCGCCTCCAGGGCATTGTGCAAACGCTGGTACTGGTCGGGGGGCAGGGTATCCACCAGGGGGGTAATCCTGAGGCGGCGAAGGCCCAAGGCGTCGGTGAGTTCTTCGATTTCAGCGGTCAGGCCCTGGCTGGCCACCGCCTGCTGCAGGGCCCCCAGGGTGGCCCGCTGGCTGCCGTAGAGAAAGTTTTTGGTGCGCGATCGCAGCTCGGCATCGGTTTCACTGCGGGTGGCGATCGCCGTGGGGGCCGGGTTGGTGACGCTGGCAATGCCCGCCAGGGGCACCACCAGGGTGGTCAGGGCATCCGCCGGCAGCGGATCGTTCGGCTCCAGGTCGCGGATCGGAACCCGCACCGTGGTTTGGTCCGGGGCCAGCTGCACGGTTTCGGTGGTTTCGTACTCGACGCTGCCGTCGGCGGTAATCACCCGCGTCCCCGCCGGAATGTTGATCGCCCCCCGGCTATTGGCCGCCCGGGTCAGCTCCAGCAGGCCGGTGGCAAAGCCCCCCCGCACCCGCTCAATGCCCAGTAGGGCCACCACGTGGTCAAGGGCGCGATCGCGGGCCGTATCCACAAACCCAGAGTCGTAGACCTGCTCCAGCTGGGCGTAGAGGCGGGCAATCTCCAGGGCCACCGACTCGCTCAGGGTGCGCACCACGCTGCCGGTGTAGATGTCCGTCAGCACCGGCAGCGCCGCCTGGGGATAGTAGTTGACCTCCAGCAAGGTGCCAGGGTCAGGCAGCTGCGCCCCCTCCAGCCAGACCAAGGTGCGACCCGCCTCCAGGGCGTAGTCACTGCCCTGGCGAAACAGCACCGACTGGCCATCCCGCTGCCCGTAGACCGACTGGATCTCGGCCACGGGCGGCTGTTGCAGGGTGTGGCCATAGGGAGGCGCTGTGGCCCCCGGCGGCGGAAAGGGGTGGGTTTCCGCAGAAACCCCTTGGGTAATGCTGGTCAGCAGGTTATCCAGCACTTCGGGAAACGGACGACGGCGAAAACTCATGGGGCCACCTCCAAAACAAAGGAAATCGGCGTAGCGGGCGCGGCCACGGGCTTGACCACCAGGGACACATTGATCCGGTCTCGACTGCCCGGCGCGGATGTCACCGCCAGGGTCTCTACCTTCTCTAGGCGCGGCTCCTGGGCCAAACTCTCCAGAATGTAGAGGCGAATCAAATCCAAATTCGTGGCCACATTCCGCTGCCCCACCAGCTCATGGAGGCGAGAGCCGTAGCCGGGATGGCCCAGGGCGGCGAGTTCCCCCCTCGGGGTCAAGAGTCGCACCACCACCGCCTGGGCCAGGTTGTCTTGCCCCTGAATGGTGTCAAAATCGGTCACTCGCCCCTGGGGAATGCGACGCACCAGCTCCTGGCTGCCGTACACCGGGCGCAGGGCCGCCTGCCGCAGTTGCAGCCGCAAATCAGTTCTCAGGTGAGTATCGATTGCCATCGTTAACCTCCAATAAAGACAGTGCCCACCGCCACCACGGTGCCCACCGGGGCATCCGCCGGGTCGTTGCAGGTCAGGGCCGGATCGCCATGGCGGGCAGCGGGCTTGCCGTTGATAAAGACCGTGGCGCTGCCGGTCTGAATCGTCGCCTGGTTCTTGGGCGGGGTCTGAAACGGCCCCCCCTGGGGAATGTGGGCCGGAACATTGTTGGCCGTGCTGCCCTGCACCGCCGCAGGCATCCCCCCGATGTTGACATCGCCACTCAAACCGCCGTCAATCTGCCCCGTAAACGGATGGGGCAACGGCGTCGGCACCGGGCCACCCGGCGTCGGCACCATGATGATGTGGGTGTCGGTAGCGAGGATTTGGTCGCCTTGTTTAGCAGCAGGTTGAGCCATGGTGGGTGAGTGGGTGAGCGGTGAGCGGTGAGCGGTGAGCGGTGAGGGGGGGATGGATGGGTAGCGTGGGTCAAGCTGTCCCAATTTGGGCCCCCGACCCGCCCACCCCAGGGCGTGACCCACGGCTGACGGCAACGGAAACCCGAATTCCACCCCATGGCGTGACCCACGGCTGACGGTACCGGAAAACCCGAATTCCATGCCATGGCGCAACCCACCGCTGACAGCAAAAAACCATATATCCATGCCTCCTACCCGTCCCTTCCATCGCGCCACCCCCGCCCCCGGAAACAATCAATTAATATTCACCGTTGCCCCCTTGATCACCGTATCGCCCTGGCATTCCAGGCTGAGCTTAGATTGAGCCTTGACCGAAATTGCATCGCCTTCCAACGTCAGCTCCCCCTGACTGGTAATTGTGATCGCACCATCGCGGTCGATCGCGATCGCCGCCTTGCCCCCATCCACCTCGATGGACACCACCGGGTCATCGTCCAGCAGGGTAATCTTCAGCGCCGCGCCCAGGGACAGCTGAATCTCCTTCGGGTCTTCTCCCTTCAAGACCACCCGCAAAGCATCGTCCTCGGCGGCCTCGGGGGGCAGATGCCAGATCGCCTGCTGGGGCTGACTGACCGGGGGGCGGGCCCCGTCGGTGTAGAGGCTGCCGGTAATAATGGGGGCGTTGAGGTCGCCCCCAATGAACTGCACCAGCACCAGATCGCCCACGGCGGGAATACTGACCTGGCCAATGCGGGGGGTGGCCACAGGTACCTGGCGCAGCACCAGGCCGGTGTTGCGCAGCACCACCGTACAGGCATAGTTGTCGGTATCCCCGGCATCGGCATGGGGGTGGCTCTCCTGCACCACGGCCAGTTCTGCCGTTTGCTGACGGCTGATTTCCTCCTGCACGATGCGCTGAATCGTTTCGTAGAGAGTGAGGGTGGTCATAGCAACCCTCCCGGTAGTCCGGCCAGGGCACCGAGGGTCACCGAGGCGGTTTTCAAAATGCTCAAGCGGGTCACAAACCCTCGCGATTTAGAGAAACGATGGCACACTCGCTCAACCGCGTAGGTGCCGTTTAAGAATTCGTCGGGGGCTCCGGCTACCGCGACCCGACTCCCCACCGTGGCCAGGGGGGCACCCGGCACCCAGAGATCGCCCGTGATGTGCCGTGAGGCGGCAGCGGACGCGCGGGCGGTGGCGGCCTGGCGCACGGCCTCCTGGCTGCGTAGGGCCCCGTCGGTGACCCAGCGCTGGGCATCGCCGCTGCCCGCCTGGGCCTGTACCCCCGTGGCATCGGCCACCAGCCAGTTCCAGGCCTCCTGCCCCTGGGCACCAGCGGCCCCCTCACCGCTGACCTGCACCCCATCTAGATCCGGGGTGGCCTCGGTGACCTGTAGTTGGATCACATCGGCCCCGTAGGTGAAGGTCTGCACTGGCTCCCCCTCGGCCAGGGGCACAAAGGTCAGCTTCCCCGCCGGGGTGAAGTAGGCCCAGTAGCCACTGCGACGGGCCAGAGCCGCAATCTGGGCATGGGCGGGGGTAGAACTGGCCACGGCAAAGAAGGGGAGGGCGACCCCGGTTTCCACCCCATCGGTTTCTACCCCGGCCTGGGCGGTCAGATCGCGGACAATGTATCCCGCCGATTGCGAGTCGTAGCTCTGGTTCAGCCGCTGCCGCGCCAGCCTGCTGCCGCCATCGCTGGCGTAGAGGTGGGTGAGGCCATCCAGGGTGCGCACCTGGCGAGTGACGGCACCCGTAAAGACTGCCTCTGGCCCGGTATCGGTATAGCCCAGGGAAATCGTTACCGTATCCTGTAGGGCAATGTCCGGGGCTCCGGCGGCGGCAAAGGTAACGCAGGCCGTGTTCACAAAGGGCAGGGGGCCGGTCTGCACGGCGATCGCGACGGTATGGCTGAGCCAAAAATCTTCGCCCCCCAGACCCAGCAGATCCCCTGCCGCTGCGGCCAGGCCCCCCAGGCCCCCCGTCCCAGGAGAGGCTCCGCTGCTGTGGGCGATCGCAAAGGTCGGTCGTCGCACCGCCACAGGGGCGCTATTGGTTAGAAACGGAACATTAACCACGGTGCACCTCCATAGCTCAAGGATTCACCGGGACGTTGTCGCCCAGGGGATGGGTGGCCGGCCGGGCCGGGACATATTCGCCAAAGTGGCGCAGATCGGTCACCGGAGGATGGGCGCGAACCACGGCCCCGGTGGATAAATCGTCCTCCCGGCGAACGGACAGGTTGGTGTCGGTGCGGCGAATCAAAAAGGTTTTAATCTTGTCGGGTTGATTCAGCAGCGGGTGCGCCGGATCGAGAATCAGCCACTGCTGACCGACCTCGCGGATCAGCACTTGAGCCACCTCTGAGAGAGGAAATCCGGCGTCGGCGAAGGCGGTGCGCAGGGCCGGGGAAACGGTGCGGTTGCTGAGGTCGGTTTGCAGGCTGCTGTTGAGGGTAAAGAGCACATCCGAAAGCTGGGCACGCAGATCCCGTTCTAGACGCAGAATAGTTCGCTGATTATTGAGCGTGAATGTTACCCGGGTACCACCATTGGGTAAAGCGGCTTGTTGGCTGGTGATATTCCAGGTGTAATCATCGATCTGTTCACCATCACCGTTGAGATCTTGCTCAAATGACGTGTTGTTGCGCAGCCAGGCCAGACGCTGGGCGGGATTGTTGAGTTGGGGCACCTGACCAGGGGAAAAGTCTACTGAGAACTGGTTGTTTTCACCATAACTAAGACTTCGATCGCGCGTTTCCTCACTAATCGTGGGAATTTGCCTCCTCAAAGCCCGATCCCAATCAATATCGACGGCTGGATATTTTTCTTGAAATCGTTGCACCAGATTTGGGCGGCTGGGTCGAGCTCCGGGAGCCCCCGGCCAGCCGACAAACCAGAATTCGACAGGGTGCTCCTCCACCTCGCTGACATTGGCGCGAGTGCCCGTCCAGGCCCAGGCGTAGACTTGGAGATGGTGGGGGGCCCTGACGATGGGCTGCTGAAATTCGTGACCCCCAAAAGCAGTACTGAGCAGTTCCAAAATCTCCTGGTTTTGCCCCAGGGCACAGCCGCGTATTCGGATAGTCGTTCGTACATCTATCTGATTATTGTCAAGGGGGCGTATGGTGTCCCGTTCAATGGCGCGCTTAAGCAGATCTGGATTAATCTGGTTGCCCCCCGCCACCACGGGAATACTCATGCCGCCCTCTTCGTTGGCGTGGACAACAATATTGACTTCGCCCCAGGGACTATTGGTAGGGGCATGGTTGGCCAGATGATTGCGAACCTCAACCAGCGTACGGAGATGGGTGATTAAATCCCCTGCCGGATTGATGGGAAAGAACTCTCGAGCAGAGTTGTAAAACTGGTTCTCTGCATCTTCCTCCTCTTCTCCCATGATGAAGGTGATAGCAGGTCGGGGGCCAGCGAGAGCTCCGGCCAGAGCCGCCTGCTGATTCACAAACTCAAACAGCCGTCCCAGGTAGGGTTGCACGGCACTGCTGGTGTCCGCGTTATCGATAAAGGCTTCTGCATCGTCAGGGCTGAGGCGTTCGAGCTGGCGGCGGTAGTAGGGTTGCTCCAGATGGGCGGGTTGCAGGGCGCGATCGCGAAACTGTCGCTCCAGCTCGCGCTCCTCGGCGGTCATGATCTTCAGGTATTGCCCCGCCTTGGTGGTAACAGCCCCAACAATCGCCCCCCGAACGCGGTGCCAGCGCAACTCAAACCCCTGAATCGTATAGAGGGGCTGATCCACCGGGTCACCCTCGCGACTTTCGGAGAACACACTGTAGGTAACTTCGTTGCCGTCGTCGCTGAGGTTTTCTTCTGCCACCCACAGCAGGCGGCCTGGGGCGATGTAGAAGCCCACATGGGGCCGTTGGGCCACAATGCCAGCCGCATCGGGGGTGCTCCTGACCCCCACGGCCCCGACCATGACCCCGGTTTCAATGTTGATCAGATTGATGGCCGGTAGGGTGAAATCTCGAGCCGAGTCGGTGAGAACCGTACAGGCCGCCGACCCTTCCCGGTAGGGGCGGCTGTCATCCCCCAGGCGCACCCGCTGCACGTAGAGCTGGGGCTGGGTGGGTAGGGGCACCGTATCACCCCACTGGTGATCCTGGCAGAGGCTGATGGGGATATTGCAGTCGCTCCCCTGTCGCCAGCTCCCCCGCCAGTGCCCCCGGAAGGGATCGAAGGCATCGGTGCGACCCAGGGCGGCGGTTTCCGCCAGACTGTCGGGCTGGCCGTGGGAACGCAGGGTATTTCTGATCTCATCCAGCTCGAAATTGCGGGGGGTGAGCGCCCCGGCGACGGTGGGAATGGTGGCCTCGGGCACCTCGCCCAGGGCATCGGCCACGGCGCGGGCATCGGTAAACAGACGGGCGTAGCGATCCCACACCCGCTGCTGGGTGGCATCGGTGGGGTGGCGGCCTTGGGCAGCGATCGCCAGTTCCGCCTGGAGCTGATCCAGACCCGTCTCGACATTGGGCTGAACCTGGGCCTGCACCCGCAGGCCCAGGGACTCACGCACCTCCCCATCCACCACCACGTCCAGAAACACATCGGGTGCGGTGCCCTCGGTGCCCGCAGAGGCGCGGGTGCCGTAGAGGGCC
>JAIXUR010000357.1 GCA_027483425.1 Cyanobacteriota bacterium
GGTCTTTGCCATGGCCAAACCCATTCTCTTCACCGTTGACGACGATCCCGATGTGCTGCAAACCATTGCCCGCGACCTGCGGCAGCACTACGGCGAACACTACCGAGTCATGCGGGCCGATTCTGGAGCGGCGGCCCTCGACGCCCTGGCTCGAATCGTTCTGCGCCAGGACCCGGTGGCGCTGCTGCTGGTTGACCAGCGCATGCCCGAGATGAGCGGGGTAGAGTTTTTAGAGCGGGCCGTGGCCCTAGTGCCCGAGGCCAAGCGGGCGCTGCTCACCGCCTACAGCGATACCGATGCGGCGATTCGCGCCATTAACGAGGTCAATCTCGACTATTACCTGCTGAAACCCTGGGACCCGCCCGAGGAGCACCTCTACCCCGTGGTGGATGACCTGCTAGCCGATTGGCAGGCCCACTTTCGCCCTCCTTTTTCGGGCATTCGGGTGGTGGGCGATCGCTGGAACCCCCGCAGCCACGAGATCAAAGACTTCCTGGCCCGCAACCAGATTCCCTATCGCTGGCTGGATGTCGAGCGCAGCGACGAGGCCCGTACCCTGGTGGGCTGCGTCGCCGATCCGCTGTTGCCCCTGGTGCTGTTTCCGGAGGGTGAACCCATGCGCCAGCCCACCACGACGGCGCTGGCGGGGAGAATTGGCCTTCAGACCACGGCGACCAAGCCCTTCTACGATCTGGCCATTGTGGGCGGCGGCCCTGCCGGTCTAGCGGCGGCGGTCTACGGTGCCTCCGAGGGGCTGCGCACGGTGCTGATCGAGCGGGAAGCTCCCGGTGGTCAGGCGGGTACGAGTTCCCGCATTGAGAATTACTTGGGCTTTCCCACCGGGCTGAGCGGCAACGACCTGGCCCGCCGCGCCGTCAGCCAGGCCCGCCGATTTGGGGTCGAGATTCTCACCCCCCAGGCGGTACAGGGCCTGCGCATGGATCATGACTACCGCCTAATTACCCTCAGCGACGGCAGCGAAATTAGCGCCCACGCGGTAATTTTGGCCCTGGGGGTTTCGTGGCGACGGCTGGATACCCCCGGCCTAGAGCAGTTTACCGGGGCTGGGGTTTACTACGGCGCGGCCCAGACTGAGGCGCTGTCCTGTGAAGGGGAGAGCGTGTACCTGATCGGCGGGGCCAACTCGGCGGGGCAGGCGGCGATGTATTTTGCGAAATACGCGAAATCGGTGACGATGCTGGTGCGGGGTGACTCGCTGACCAAAAGCATGTCGCAGTACCTGATCGACCAGATTGCGGCGACGCCAAACATCACGGTGCAGCCTCATACCAGCGTGATCGAAGCCAAGGGCGGCACCCAACTCGAGGCGCTGGTGCTGCAAAATTCTGCCACTGGGGTCACCGAAACCGTCCCGGCTCAGTCGCTGTTTATCTTCATCGGTGCGGTGCCCCACACCGACTGGCTGGACGGGCTGATCCAGCGGGATCCTCGGGGCTACCTGCTGACGGGGCCAGACCTGCAAACGACGGATATTCCGCCCCACCAGGTATGGCCGCGCGAGCGTCCCCCCTTCTTGCTAGAGACCAGTCTGCCCGGCGTATTTGCGGTGGGCGATGTGCGCCACGGCTCGATCAAGCGGGTGGCCTCTGGGGTCGGCGAAGGGTCGATCTGCGTACAGTTTGTGCACCAGTACCTGGGGGATGTGCGATGACGGATGCCGCCCTCTGTCTCGAGCATTTGCGGGCCATTGAGCCGTTTAACCATCTGCCGCCAGAACGGTTGGAGTGGGTGTGCGATCGCGCCACCTCCCGGCAACTGCCCAGGGGTGACTATCTGGTGAAAGAGGGCGACCTCACCACCACGGTCTACGTGATCGCCTCGGGACGCCTGGCCATTATCCGTCAGAGCGACGGCATTCCCATGCCCATCGGCCAGCACGACGCGCCCGGCTTTATCGGCGAAGTGCCGGTGCTCACCGATGAGCCTGCCCCGGTGACGCTACAGGCCATGACCGATTGCCAGATCCATGGCATCGCTGGGGCCGACTTTCTCACCCTGCTGCACGAGTGCCGCGAGTTTGAGCGCACGGTGTTTCGCCTGATGCAGAAGCGGATACGGGGTCTGGAGTCGTTTCTGCGCGGTCGCGAAAAAATGGCGGCCCTGGGGACGCTCTCGGCGGGATTGGCCCATGAGTTGAATAACCCGGCGGCGGCGTTGGTGCGATCGCTCAGCCAAGTGGTGCCCGCCATGCGTGAGCTGGAGCACATGAGCCTGCTCTACGGCCAGCAGCGGGTTGACCCGGCCCATACCCAGGATTGGCAGTCGGTACGGGAGGCGGGCTACGACCAGATTCTCAAGGGCGGGGCCGATGCGGTGACCTTGAGCGATCGCGAAGAGGAACTGCTCACCTGGCTCGAAGACTACGGCGTGGCCGCCGCCTGGAAGCTGGCCGAGCCCCTGGCCCTGGCGGGCGTTGACATTCCCACCCTAGAAAGGCTGATGGCCCGCTGGCGCGACAACCCCACCGGGCTGCGCGATATGGGCATTCGCTGGCTGGCCCTCTCCTTTGAGGTGATGGCGATGATCCAGAGCGGTCAGTCGGGGGCCGAGCGCATCGCCACCCTGGTGAAATCCATGAAGTCTTACAGTTATATGGATCAAGGCGCGCGGCAGATGGTCGATCTCCACGCTGGCCTGGAGGATACCCTGCGACTGTTTGCCTTTAAGCTCAAGCAGGGCGTTAGGGTAGAGCGCCACTACGATGCCACGCTGCCTAAAATCATGGCCCACGGCAGTGAGCTCAACCAGGTGTGGACGAACCTGATCGACAATGCCCTTGATGCGATCGGCGATCGCGGCACCCTGACCCTGCGCACCTGCCGCTTTCAAGGCAATGCCCGCATCGAAATCACCGACACCGGGCCGGGCATTCCCCCCGAGATTAAGTCACGCATCTACGAGCCATTTTTTACCACCAAAGCGGTGGGTAAAGGCTCGGGCCTGGGCCTCGAAACCGTGCTCCGCATTGTCGAAAATCGTCACCGGGGCACGATTTCTGTCGAGTCTGTGCCGGGGCGCACCTGCTTTGCGGTGTGTTTGCCCCTGGGGGAGGTAGAAACGGCCCACCCAAAGGTCGATTAGCCATAGCCATATTAGACGGCTATTTGATACCAATCACCATGGAATCAGGGCCCACCAGGGGTTCAATCTGAATTTGGAACACTCTAATCCAAAATGATCCCGTTTCCACTGGTGCGAAGCTCCCAGGAGACACCTTCCAGATCAGGCAACTCA
>JAIXUR010000090.1 GCA_027483425.1 Cyanobacteriota bacterium
ATCGCCCTCCTGGACCGTGATCGCATACTCAAACCGGTCGGGCTGGGGCGGGGCTGCTAGCGTTGCTGGCAGGTGAAAGAAGTCTACCGCCTCAACTAGACCGCGCAGCTGCGCCGCCTGATCCGGCGATAGATCGGCGGTATCGACGGTGATGGTTAAGGGCAGGCCGGTGAAACCACCGCTGCGCTCTACTGTGATCTGCATGGCGTTTTGCTCGATGACGGTTCCACCCCGGCTAGGAGCCAGGTTAGAACGTAATTCTGGGTTCTAGCTTCTGGCTCCTGGCTCCTAGCTTCTGGCTCCTGAATTGAGCTCTACCTTAGAGGACGCCCACCTCTTGCCAGGCGCTACGGACGGCTTTCTGCTCGTCACTGTTGTCCCCATAGTAGCCAGCGATCGCGATCGTGGCGTTGGCTGCATCCTTGAAGCTGGCGTTGCTTTCCAGCCCACTCTTCATCGTGGCGTACCAAATTTTTCCGGTTTTTTCCCAGGCATAGCCACCAATGGCCATCGCCGCCAGATAAAACGCATGGTTAGGGATGCCCGAGTTAACGTGAACGCCGCCGCGATTGCGCCCGCCCTGGTAGCGATCGCGGTAGTGCTTGGGTTGAGGGTCGGTGCCAAAGTCTGGATCACCCCTGTAGGCTTTCTCCCCCGTGAGGGTCCGCAACCCTTGAATGCGGGCACCGGGGCCGAGTATCTCCTTGCCGATGTACCAGTCGGCCTGGTCGACGGTCTGATGGTGCTTCCATTGACTGACCAAGCTGCCCATGATGTCGGCAAAGCTTTCATTCAGGGCACCAGACTCGTCGAAGTAGTCTAGGTTGCTGGTAAAACTCAACACGCCATGGGTCAGTTCGTGGGCAACCACATCCAGGGACTTGGTGAAACGGGTAAATAAACTCCCGTCGCCATCGCCGTAGGCCATCTGCTTGCCGTTGAAAAATGCGTTGGACATCGGGGCATCGAAGGTGTCCCCCACATGGATGCTCGATCGCAGGGGAAAGCCCGCATCGTCCAAGGAGTCTCGCCCGAACACCGCTTGGTAGAAATCGTAGACATCGCCAGTGTGATCGTAGGCCTCATTGGCCGCCTCATCGTCCACGGGGCGATCGCCCTCCTGGCGCACTAGGGTGCCAGGTAGGGGGTCGCTGCCCCCTTTCATGTCGAACACATAGCGCTCTTTGCCCGCCACCTGGCCGATCAACGATGGGGCCAGAAATTGCGGGGTCATCAGTCGCCGGGCCGTACGATATTCATTGCCCAAGGACGCCAGGGCGATCTGACGCACCGCCGGATCCTCAGAGGTCTGGAGGCTTTCAGCCATGTAGGGCGGCACGAAGCAGCAGAGTGGGTGGTGACATAAATGCATGATTATTTCCTTATAGGTAGAATTTTTTGTCCAGAATTTCTTGTATCCAGAATTTTTTACACAACCAGAAGGATGGGCACTTTGAAGTGGCCGGGGGATGCGGAAATATTCTGAAGAATGACCCCCACCTTGAGCCGATACAAACCGGACTGCTGTAACCGCGCTATGGGGAATTGAGCGATGTAGGTGGATTGATTGCCCCCCGCTAGCTGCGCCGTAATATCGCCGAGATCCGTCTCTAATCGAGTGGACAGATGGCGGGCAACGCATTGGGCACGACACACAACCGGCTGGTCTAACCGCCGTGCCAGGGCTGAACCACTGACGTTCATGGAAACTTCCAGCTTAAAGGGCTCTCCCCGCTGAATCGGGCTGGAGAAGAGCGGCTGGGTTTGATTAACCACCATGGAGGGCTCGGTTTGAGGGGCGCGAATAACGCGAAGTTGAGTAATTTCTATACCGGGTGTTGCCGCTGCAGGTTGCTCAAGGCGGCGGTTTAACTGCGACAGCATCCACCGTTGAATGGCCGTCAGGTCTAGATCGGCTCGGGTTTCAACGGTATCGGTTTCCTGATGGCGAATAATGCTGCGGTGCTCGGTGTGTCCCTGCCGTTGACGGGTTTGGCAGTCGATGGTGAAGCAGGCTAGGTCATGCCAGTCGGCTTGGATCGTCGGCCCAGAGGCGGCTCGGCTGGGTGACTCATCCGGTTCTAGCGCAGCGATGGCCACTGAGGTGGTGGCGGCGATCGCCTCGGGTTCGGGTTTTAAGACTGGGGATACTGAGGTAATTGGAGTAACTGGATTAACAGGCGTTTCCCTCAACTCCAGGAAACTTTCGTACTCCGCCTGCATCATGTCCTGGAACGAGCGGTAGCGATCGGCCCCAGGCAACCAGTCACCAAAAAACCAGGCTTCCCACTCACCATCCGGCGTTATAACCTGCGGATTGAGCAGATAGATTGTCCCATCGCCGTGCTGACTAATTTCTAACGCCGCTTGTAGATATTCAACCCGAATTTTGCTGCAATCCTGTTGATCGCCATAGACAAAGTAGTCTACATCTGCAATGAATGAGCTCGGCGCTTTTGCGTTATTAGAAGACTCTGAGGGTGGATGTTCAGATTTTTCTAAAAAGGCATCAATCCACGCCTGATGTCTAACCGCAAACCATTCAATGTCTTCAATAGACCAGAGTTTATTGCTAAACAGAGAGGTCTGCCGCCAGCCATTGGTTACCTTTAGAAAGGCATGATATGAGGGGGGCAAGACCGTTCCCAGGCGAGCTTCAACCCGAGTAATTTGCTTTTCCGTTGCCCCTGGATACCCCAACCAACCAGATTTCAGAACCTCTGGTGGCAGTTCGTTGCGATCGCGACCAATCGCATCTATGGTTTCCTGACTCCATCGTTTCAGGAAACTCTCCCAATCAAAGCTGCTCATGATTGTAATCCTTAGACGACTTGGAGCATTGGCACTTTGAACTGCCCTAACGCGGCTGAGCCATGCTGCGGAGTGACTAAGACCTTCAACCTGTAGGTGCCGGGCTGTGGCAACAGCAGCGATGGCAGCAGAACCTGATGGGCTGAGTGGTTGGCTGGGGTCAGGTGCGCCGTTACCTCGCCCAGGCTGTCCGTGGTTCCAGTGGCGAGATTGTGGGCAAAGCATTCCACTCGATAGGCCGCCGGTGGGGCTGGATCGGTCTCTGGCCGCCCAGCAAATTGCAGGGACACCTCCAGGGCAAACGGTTCAGTGGTTTGCAGGGCATCGGGGAAGATGGGGCTCTGCCGGTCAGCCACCATCGGGAGGCTCATGTGCTCCAGCTGCATCACCCGGAGCTGAGTGATGTCTGCGATGCCTGGGGCGGCGGCTTCTGGGATGATCGGGGGCTCTGTCGGCAACGGCGGCTGTACAGCCGCCATGCGATCGCGCATCCATTGCGCCACTAGGTCAGTCTCAAAGTCAGTCCAGCTTTCCATGGCCTCGGTTTCAAGGTGGTAGGTGACGAGGCGTTGTTCGGTGGCACCATTGACCTGGCGGGTTTGATAGTCCACTTTAAATGACGCAAACGACTCCCAAGGCGCGAGATCGGGGGCGATCGCCGCCTCCGATTGCTCTCTCGCTAGGGGGTTGCAGTCCCCTGGTGCGGCTTCAACCGTGGGGGGCGCTTCGGCTTGCGCTAAGGACGCCTGAACATGGTGGAGCCGGGCTTGGGCAATCCATTCCTCCAGTTCATAGCGCGAGAGGGTGCGGCCATCCTGCTTGGCCTGCGCTTCTACAGCATCGGCTGACGCCTGGGCCAGATCGGCGATCGTGGCGATACCCAGCGAGCTCAGCCAACGCTTTCTAACTACGCCAATCCCGCGAATCTGGGTTAAGTCGTTGTGATCCTTTTGATGGCCGTTCAGGCCATACGTTGATGATTCCATCATCCCTGTCCTCGTCTAAATAGGAACCTGGTAGGCGCAAAGTCCTACCAGGTGATTTAACTCCTGAACGATGTCAGGAGATCGTTACGGTCAGCACCAGGCTGGGTTTAGAGCGGCAATGCCTTACTCTTGACCAGCAGGGTAGACCTGCAGGTTGACTTCTTTGATGTAGCCATGGCCCCAGATCTTGGTGGTGCACTCGTTGCGAACCGGGCCGGTGGTAACCACAGCACCGATCTCATAGAGGCCGGGCTTTAGGCCATCGTTGCCAGCAACTCCTTGGCGGACGATAGTGTAGCTAAATACCCCTTTCTCAGTGATACAGATCGTCTGAACATTAACTTCGGGAGCCTTGATACCGTAGCCTTCGATGCCGAAGTCAACGGTGATCTCGGTGCCCAGGCACATGAGCAGTTCGGTCAGGGGAGTCTTGTTAAACTCAACGGTCAGGGAGAGTTCGTACTTTTCATCTTCGGCAATGATGAAGGGAGAATTGGCCGGATCCGCAGGGTTAGTGCCAAGGCCGGCAACCCGTAGATCCTTCAATTCAAACGTCACTGGGCCGATAATAGACTGACTACGAGCTTCGGTAGAAGAGAGTTCGCGAGGTTGTGAACCGAGAGCCTCGGTGCCTCGGAAGCCCTGGACTCCGCTGCCCCGGAATTGCTTAGCTGCTGCTACCATTGCATCCATTTCGTTAGCCATAATACTAGTGTCCTTGTGTAATCGCAGGTTCTTGAATTGGATGGCAAGCCTTTGTTTGAACCAGCTTTTAGGCGTTTAGTCTTCAGCTCATTCGTGCTTGGCTTGTCAACTGAACTCATCATTGCAACCTTGACGGCGATTGTCAGTACCCCAGTCGGGTACTCTTTTTTTGAAGTGGGCTGTGCTAAGCTAAGCCGTATCAACCGCAGATTGATTTGCGATGAGCAGGTTAAACTGTTGTTAAGTCTTGTATGGGCCTAGAACCGTTTTTAAGCCAGCAACTTAGCCACCAATCAATTAGATTCGCTGCATCACCTCTGAAACGAAACTTATAGTTTGCTTGCTAAACTTAGCGTAAAGTTTCCGAGCGTTGTGCGCGATCAGTCTTTAACTAGCCTCATAAATTTGGTGCAGTTGTCTCCTGCGCAGCCTCTAAAAGCCATGAATGACAATGCTTTTCAGTTCAGTAGTGCACCCTCGGTGCAATAGAACCTCAGGAGAGGATCGAAGCTAACGGTCATCTGTCAAAACGACAAATGACCGCTGTAACGGTTTAAGGCTGCGTTTGATTTTCTCCACCCACTGATCAAGTCTCGTCAGCGAATGTAGCATTTGTTGCTTTGGAGGTTAGTTGATGATTGGTTCGATTTTAACAACAGATAATAATATCGGCTTGCTTGAAAAACAAAAGGCACCAGTAGTTTTGTCAGGAAACTTTCTTCAAAAAAACTGTAAACAAGCTACCCTGCCGCAGGAAGTGATTGCTAACTTGATCGATGGGGTATTAATTCTGACTGACAAAAAAGAGTTGATCTATGCCAACGATTGTGCCCATCGCTTCTTGCGCCAGCTCAATCGCGGTCTATCTTTGGTGAACCAGATTCCCGAAGAGGTCTGGCATATTTGCCAAGCCTTGATTGATAGTCGCCATCTACTGGCAAATCAGTACTGGCTGATCGAATCTAAAATCTTGGTTGACACCTCGTTTGTGTTTAACGTCCGGGCCCACTGGCTGAAGCTTGAAGACAGAGAGCAACCCTGCCTGTTGTTAAGCATTCGCGATCAGTGTCAGTATGTTAAGGACATTGTGAGTGAAGAATCACAGAAATATGGACTAACCTCCCGCGAACGAGAAATTTGGCTGCTCCATCGAGCCAACTATACCTACAAACAGATTGCCTTAGAGCTTTGTATTACTCCGAATACGGTCAAAAAGCATATGAAAAGCATTTACTCAAAGCAGAAGAGCTTGCCTGAGGCGTAAGGTAGCAGGGTGTTAACTTAGGACGTTTCTAGGCAGGAAGATCCCAGCTTTAATCTAGCGACCGGAGCCGCTGTAGGGTGGGCACTGCCCACCATTTGGGAAACTATTGTCCAGAAGTTGCCTTAAACCGTGAGGAACTGACTCGGCCAGGAGCCAGGAGTCAGGCCGCCACTCAGGTCTGACTTCTGAATTCTGGTGGACACCACCTCTCTACAATAGACAGGAGGGCCATAGCTGAGGCAAGGGATCGTGGAGCCAGTCCGAAATCAACCACCGCCCACGCTGATTGGGTTCTCTGCCGTGCTCATGTGGGCTACCCTGGCCCTGCTCACCGATCTGAGCGGCACGGTTCCTCCCTTTCAGCTTACGGCCATGGCGTTTACGATCGCATTCTTCATCGGTCTCTGCGCCTGGGTGCGGGCGGGCGGCCCCATACTGCGGCACCTCAAGCTGCCCTGGGCCCTGTGGGGGTTGGGCATTGCTGGGCTGTTTGGCTACCACTTCTTTTACTTTTTGGCGCTGCTCCAAGCCCCTGCGGTGGAGGCGAGCCTGATTGCCTACCTGTGGCCCCTGCTGATTGTGTTTTTCTCAGCGCTGCTGCCGGGGGAGCGACTGCGATGGTTTCACGGGGCGGGGGCGATCGCAGGTTTTCTCGGTGCCGTTCTGTTGGTCACCAAAGGCCAAGGCTTCCGCTTCGACGCCCAGTACACCACCGGCTATCTGTCCGCACTGGTCTGCGCCCTCACTTGGTCGGGCTATTCCATTCTCTCTCGCCGGTTTGGGGCGATTCCCACCAGTGCCGTGGGGGGCTTTTGCGGGGCCACGGCGGTGCTGGCCTGGGGGTGTCACGCCCTCTTCGAGACGACGGTGGTTCCCACTGGTTGGCAGTGGGCGGCCATCCTCGGGCTGGGATTGGGGCCGGTGGGTCTGGCCTTTTTCACCTGGGACTACGGGGTGAAGCACGGCAATATTCG
>JAIXUR010000260.1 GCA_027483425.1 Cyanobacteriota bacterium
CCTCATACCAAATCCTATCTGTATACCCCGAGTTTGTAGGGGCATTGCAGTGCAATGCTCCCTACGAGGTATCGGTTTCGAATCGGGGTTGTGTGACTCGGAGCTGTCTCCCGGTCGAGTTTTCTTTAAAAAACTTTGAATTCTAGTCGCCTCAGTCAATTGACTGAGGAGGCAAATCGCATCTGAGTAATTACGGAGAATAGTCTGAAAATAACAGATCTAATCTGGATCGAGCATCATAGACTTCGGTTTTCTCGGACTAGATCGCTGCTTGCAATCTTTCAAGGTGAAAGATCTTGCGTGAATATACAGAGATATCTAACTCTTTAGAGAAATAGTCTTATTAAGATTATTTCCTTAGGGGTAAGACCCCCCTTAGGAAATTTCAGGTACTTGGCTAAGCTTAATTTGCTGAAGAATAGATGCTCGATTTGAGATGAAGCTTGTTTGAGTTGTTGCTCAATCGAGTGGTTCAAAATCTTATCTATTGTGAGGCTAAATTTTCTATAGCTCCAGCGCTATTGGCTGATTATAAAAATTTAGATAATGCCAAATCAGGGTACGGTAAAATGTCACGGGATGCGCTCGTTGTCGGAATAAACACCTATCAACATCTGCCTAGTCTACAGGCCCCGGCCCAGGATGCTGAGTCGGTGGCGCGGTGTTTAGAAAGCTTTGGGGAATGCCGCGTAGTGCGGCTGCCAGAGGTCATTACCCAACAAAAACCAGCCATTGGTCAGCGGGGTAGTGTAACCACGCCGATGCTGGAAGATGCGCTGATCAAGCTATTTAAACCAGCTGGCAAAACAATTCCCCAAACCGCTATTTTTTACTATTCTGGCCATGGTCTACAGCGCCAGGCGGGAATTCAAGAGGGCTATTTAGCCACCAGTGACGCTAACCCAGCCGCAGGGCATTATGGCCTATCGCTCCACTGGCTGCGGCGGCTCCTGCAAGAGAGCCCGGTGCGTCAGCGGGTGATTCTGCTGGACTGCTGCAACAGCGGCGAATTTTTTAACATGCTGGAGGCAGACCCCGGTGCCAGTGCGGGCACCGATCGCCTGTTTATGGCCGCTGCTCGCGAGTACGAGTCGGCCTACGAGGCGCTGGACAGTAACTACAGCGTGTTTACCCAGGCGCTGCTGTCGGGGCTAAACCCCTACAAAGTCAAGGGGGGCATCGTCAACAGCCACTCTCTCACCGATGTGGTGAACCGCGAGCTGAAGGGAGAGCTGCAACAGCCCCTGTTTGAAAGCTCCGGCAGCGAAATTGTGCTCACCCGCATGCCGGGGCTGCCGGCCCCCAGCCGAGATACTTCACCGCCGCTGCTGGAGCGCTTGCAGAAGCTGCGCTACGGGTTCTGCCCATTTCCCGGAGCCGCTCCCTTTGAAGCGGTTCACAGCGAATTCTTCTTTGGCCGCGACGAGATCACCCAAACGCTGGTGCAGCGGGTGCAATCGTCTCGCCTGTGTGCCTTGGTGGGGGCATCGGGGTCGGGTAAAACCTCTCTGCTGCGGGCTGGGCTGATGCCTAGCCTGGCCAAGGCCGAGGGCGAGACTGCTTGGGACGTGCGCTATTTGGCCCTGGGGGCTTCGCCCTTGGCCAGTGTGGCCGAGGTGTTTGTCGATCCGGGTGCTACCGGCTTACAGCGAGCTGAACAGTTGCGCCGGGCCGAATCGTTTTTGCGCCAGGGCCCAGAGGGCTTTTGCCAACTGGTGCAGGCCCTGACCGGTGGGCAGGAGCCCGAGACCCACTTAGTGGTGGTGCTAGACCAGTTTGAGACCTTACTGACACCTGATCTGGATTCGGATGGCGATCGCCGCTTGATCCTCGACGGCCTGACGGCGGCGGTGCAGCAGGATCATCTGCCCTTTCACCTGGTGTTGGGGTTACGGGCTCACCACCTCGATGGCCTGATCGAGTTTGCCAAATTTCGGGCCCTGGTGGTAGACCATAGTCTGACCATGCCCACTATGACCTACAACCAGCTCAAGGCCACGATTGTTGGCCCCCTGGATAGAGCTGGGTTTCGCTACGATGCCAATTTGGTCTACACCCTGCTGCTAGACGTGGTCAGCGCCCCGGCGGATCTGGCGCTGTTGCAGCTGGTGCTCAAGGAGCTGTGGTTGCGGCGAGAGGACAACCCCAATGCCCCAGAGCCGCCGCGTTTGACCCTGGCTGCCTATGCCGAGATGGGGGGCATTCGCCAATTGCTAAACCAGCGGGCCAGTGACCTATACCAGAGTTTCTCGGTCTCTGAGCAGGCGATCGCCCAGCGAATTTTTCTCAGCCTTTGCGACCTGGGCGATGGAGCCGCCCTGAGCCGTCGTCAGATTTCCCTGCCCGAGCTGGTGACTGAGGCGATGCCCCAGGAGACTGTAGTGGCGACTCTGGATAAGCTACTGGCGGCTCGCCTGGTGGTGGCCCAGGCAGTGCTGCCGGGCCTCAATGGCGACCCATCTACGCCCGATCGCGACCTCGCTGCGATCGCGGTGCCGGGCTGGTCGTCAAGCCCTGGGCGAGGGGACGGTACGGCCTTGGTGACCGGTGCCCTGACGGTGGCTAGCCTGCCTGGGACCCCAGATACCTCCTACTTTGACATTGCCCATGAAGCCCTGCTGCGGAATTGGCCCTTGCTTCAGCAGTGGCTCCAAAGCCACGGGCCCTGGGTGAAGCAGCAGCGAGCCATCGAGGTGGCCGCCCAGGGCTGGCACCCGCAGCGACCCAATCATCCCGATTGTTTTTTAACGCAAACCCGCCTGGGTGAAGCCAAACTGTTTCAGCAAGCCCATCCCGAGCACCTGTCGCTCCAGGCCAGCCGCTACCTGAGCGCCTGCGATCGCCACAATCGGCGCTGTTCTCGTCAGCGTTACCTGGTGGGGTTGCTGATTCCCCTCAGTATGGCCATGGGTATGCTGACCGCCTATAGCCACAGCTACCTGACCCAGGCCGAGCCAGGCCAGGCCAGGGGGCAGGGTGCCCCGGCCAGGACGGCGACTAAGGCGGCGGTGGCTAGTCCCACGGTGCCGTCCTTTGAGCTAGTGGCCCCTACTCCCCCGCCGCTGGACAGTGCTGCTCCAACCCTGGGATCGCCTCGGGCTGGCATGGTGGGGACGGGTATGTTGAACCTGGCCCCAGGCGCCAGGCGGACGACGGCGTCCCAGTCCCAGCGACTGGCCGC
>JAIXUR010000602.1 GCA_027483425.1 Cyanobacteriota bacterium
CTAGCCGTATAGACGTAGCCCATAGGATGCGTCCCCTAGGGGGGTGTGAGCAGGAGGAGCCCATAGGCGATGCTCGACAGGGCCACCGTTACCACTAGGAGCCCTTGGCTGGTTGTAAAGCTCAGCCGGGGGAGCAGGTAGACGGTCGCTACCAGGACCAGGGTCATTTCTAAGGTGGCTCCCAGCCGGCCAAAATGGTCCACATCCCAGTAGGAGATGGGGCTGATAAACCGCACGGAGCTGAGGGGCCAAAAGTGCTGGTGGGCATCGTCGTGGTGCAGCGGTAGGTCGGCCAGATGGTGCAGCACCATACTGGCCCCTAGCAGCCCTAACCAGGGACGCTTTAACCCGTAGCCCAGGGCAGCGGTAAACAGTCCGAGGGGAATGGAATTGCCCACGGCAAAGATAGTCTGCCAGGGCTGGCTGTAGTAGGCCTCACTCCAAATGGTTTGTTCGGGCAATCGTTGCCACCGGGCCCAGCCATAGAATACAAACATGGCGGCATCGGGAATCAAGGCCCCCAGCAAAATCGGCCAGGTCATGACCGGGGCCACCGGGCGGCGCAGCAGAGCCAGGTTGAGAATGAGATGACTGGGAGTATTCATGGGGCCATGGTACATCGACCGATTTATCTAGACTGCCATGCGACTACCCCGGTTGACCCCAGGGTCCTAGCGGCGATGGTGCCGTTTTTTACGGAGTACTTTGGCAACCCCGCTAGCCTGACCCACATGTACGGGTGGGAGGCCGAAGCGGCGGTCACCCAGGCTCGGTCAACCCTCGCGGCGGCCATCAATGCCAGCCCCGAGGAAATCATCTTTACCAGCGGGGCGACGGAGGCGAACAATTTGGCCCTCAAGGGCATCGCTGAAGCCTGCTTTGGGCGGGGACGCCACATCATTACGGTGCAGACCGAGCACAACGCGGTGCTCGACCCCTGTGCCTACCTGGCTAGCCTGGGGTTTGAGGTGACCTATCTGCCGGTACAGAGTAATGGGCTGGTGGATCTCGACGATCTGGAGAAAGCCTTTCGGGAGGACACGATCCTGGTGTCGGTGATGGCGGCCAACAACGAAATTGGGGTGCTGCAACCCCTGGCGGCGATCGGGGAGCAATGCCGCGATCGCCAGGTCGTTTTCCACAGTGACGCGGCCCAGGCGATCGGCAAGATTTCCCTGGATGTAGAGGCGATGCACCTGGATCTACTGTCGCTGACGGCCCATAAGGTCTATGGCCCCAAGGGCATTGGGGCTCTCTACGTGCGGCGGCGGCCTCGGGTGCCCTTGGCGGCCCAGCTCCATGGCGGCGGCCACGAGCGGGGGCTGCGATCGGGCACTTTGTATCCCCCCCAGATTGTGGGGTTTGCCAAGGCGGTCGAGCTGGGCCTGGCTGACATGGCCGTAGAATCTACTCGCCTGACCGCCCTGCGCCAGCGGCTGTGGCAGGGGCTAGCACCCCTGGGCCAACTGCACCTCAACGGCCATGGAACCCAGCGGCTGCCGGGCAATCTCAATGTCAGCTTCGAGGGCGTCGATGGTCAGGCGCTGCTGCTGGGGCTGCGGGGGACGGTAGCGCTGTCGTCGGGGGCCGCCTGTAGCACCGCCAGCACGGCTCCCTCCCACGTGCTCAAGGCCCTAGGGCGATCGGATGCCCTGGCCTATGCCTCGCTCCGCTTTGGCCTAGGACGGTTGACCACCGCCGATCAGATTAACCAGGTGGTGGCTGGGGTGGTGGCCACGGTGCAGGCCCTGCGTCAGATGGCGTAATTTCGTTGTCCTCAGATACCGTCAGCCCGATCGTGCATAATAAGGATCAGCTTTGGGGTTAAAGGCGCAGCCCAATCCTGGGGGCTCGCCTGAGAGGTTGGCACGGTGTACTGTTTGGCTACCCCCGGCAACGTGATGGTGACTACCAACAATCCAGTTAATCAGCTGCTCAAGACCGGCATTGAGCAGGCTCGCTTGGGCTATTTTGAGGCGGCGGTGGGGCAGTTTACTGAGGCGATCGCCCTAGATGCAACCTGCTTTAAAGCCTTCTACAATCGGGGCTGTGCCTACCGCGATCTGGGCCTATACACAGACGCCATTGACGATTTTTCCATTGCCCTGCGGTTCGAGCCCACCTTTGCCAATGCCTACATTAACCGGGGTAGCGTCTACCGGCTGACCGGGCAGTTGGCAGCGGGCCTGGGCGATCTGGATCGGGCCATTCAGCTTCAGCCCAGGTCGGCCAAGGCCTACGGCAATCGGGGGCGGATCAAGCTCGATTTGGAGGACTACGACGGGGCGATCGCAGACTTTTCTGTGGTGCTGGCCGAGCAGCCCCGGTTCACCAAAATTTTGCTGTGGCGGGGGTTGGCCTACCTAAAGCAGGGAGCCCTGGCCGCCCTGGCTGAAAACCGCCGCGAAGCCTACCAGTTTGCCATTGCCGACTTTTCGCGGCTGCTGCGCGACAAGCCCCACCACGGGGAGGCCTATAACTATCGGGCGGTGGCCTACTTTCAGCTGCGCAACTACTACCAGGCCACCCTGGATATCAACCGTGCCCTGGAGTGCCAGGCCGACTACGTCGAGGCCTACATCAACCGGGGCATGCTGCGCCATGAGCTGGGCGACTTTCAGGGGGCGATCGACGACTACACCACGGTGCTAGAACTGAACCCCGAGCTGCAAGATCGCTCCTACAACCAGACCCTGGTGGGTCTGGCGCTAGATAGCCCCGACTCCACCCTAAGCGAGGACACGCCGCTCAACCTGCGCTTTCGTCTGGCTGACCTGTACGATAGCCGAGGCCTGCTGTGTGCCCAGGTGGGCGACATGGAGGGGGCGATCGCCGACTACACCCTAGCGCTACGGTTTAACCCCAACAGTGGGCGTATTTTGGCCAACCGGGGGCGGCTGTTTAGCCGTCAAGAAAATTACCAGGCCGCCATTCTTGATTTCGACAGCGCCCTAGCGATCAACAGAGACGATGCCCTGGCCTACTGCGATCGCGGCTACGCTCTGTATTTTCTCAATGAGTGGGAGATGGCCCTCGAAGACTTTAACTGCGCCATTGAGCTCAGTCCGACCCTAGCCGAAGCTTACATTGGGCGGGGCCACACCAATATTCGCCTGGGGAACGGGGCCGCCCTGGCCATGGATGATTTTCGCAAAGCCCTGGAGCTGTCCTGGGATACCCGCAAGCCGGAGCGATCGCGCCTGCTGTAAGTAGCTGGGCGTCATTAAACTAAAGATGCTGGTGGAGGTGGAGGGGGCTTCGTCGTGAGCTCAGCCGAACGGTGAAACCCCCTGCCTGGGGGCGTAGCCCCCAAGCCCCTTCTTACAATTCATTAGGCTTAGGGATGAGCGTTGAAATAACGTACCAGCGTGATTTTTCTCGGTAGGGTGCATTCGCGAAGCAATGCACCCATGAG
>JAIXUR010000361.1 GCA_027483425.1 Cyanobacteriota bacterium
CTTCACCGATGAGTCTGCCGAGGCTGTCTCCTTAGGTGATCTAGACTTTGGCCTTGATTTGCCCCCAGCCGCTGCTGCCGATACCGCTGCCGGAGATTTAGACTTTGATCTAGGCCTAGGCGACGAGGTTCCCGCCGTTGACCTAGGCGATGCTGGGGCCGATGATGACCTGGGTCTAGGGGATCTGGGCCTCGATATTGGCTTCGACGATCTGGCCCCGGACACCAGCGCTGAGCTAGACACCGGAGACCTCGGTTTAAGCTCGGCAGAGGATACGACCCTCGGGCTGGGGGCGATCGGGCTGGCCGACGGTGACCTCGACCTAGGGCCAGAGGTGACAGATGCTGGCGAGGTCGCCCCAGCTTTAGATGACCCGTGGGGCCAAACCGAGGGTAGCCCGGCTAGCCCGGCTCTGGGCTTGGCGACCAACTTGCCGCCGACCGACGATGTCACCGACTGGGGCGATTTCCCTCCCCTGGAGGATCTAGACGAGTTTGACGAGGGCCTGGTGGCCGCCTTTGACGATGGCATTGGAGACAGCATTCCAGGGCTGGACGCAGATGCCCCAGGGGTTGACCTAGGGGTCGCCCCTAGCGTTGACCCAGACGACGCTGCCGTGGCCCTAGACCCTGGGTTAGATGATCTGCCTGAGCTAGTCACCCCAGACGATGGGGCCTTTGAAGATCTAGGGGCCGCCGCCGACTTCGACCTGGCCGAGCCCGCCTACGGCTTTAGCGAGTGGGCCGCCGCTGAACTCGCCCTGGCCACTGGAGATGATCTGGGTGACGATGCCCTGCTGGGCTCCGCCGGGGAGGATCTACCCAGCGACCTGGCCAGCGACCTGGCCAGCGACCTGGCCAACGACCCTCTGGGTATAGCTGACCTGGGTGCCGACGATGCCCTAGAGGCCGCTGACCTCAGCCTGGGATGGAGCGATGACGCCGCCTTAACCGACCCCACTGCCCTTGACCTGGATAACGACCTAGATCCTGATCTGGGAACCGGCCTGGGCAGCGAGTTTGATCCGAGTTTGACCTTTGACCTCCCAGAGGAATTCACCCCAGAGGAATTCACCTATGGGGCGACGGTTCCCAACCCCTTTGAGTCGACGGGGTTGTCTGAGGATGGTGCAGACTATGCCGTCGATGCCCTGGGTATGGATGCCCTGGGTATGGATGCCCTAGACCTAGAGGGGTCAGATCCACTCATGGATCTGCCCTTTGATTCCACCATGGAGCTTGACCAAACGGTTGGCGGTGCCTTTTGGCCTGCCAATGACCCGGCGGCGGACGCTCCCCCAGCACCGGGTGGGCTTGACTTTGACGATGACTTTGCCCTCGACCAGCCGGGGATGTTTGCCGCTGAGCCTGATCCAGCCCTGGGGCTGGGCTTTGACGAGGGTGCTGAGGCCGAAGACTTGCTGTTTGAGTCGGTTGAGCTGGGCACCGCCGAGCTGGCCGCTCGGGGCTTGGGGTCGCAAGAGTTGAGTGATGACGACATGCCTGGCCCTGTCTTTGGTGACGAAGGCTTGGAAACCGTAGGGTTTGACGTTGAGGGCTTTGACGCTGAGGGCTTTGATATTGACGACTTTGGCTCGGGCAGCTTTAGCGACAGCGCTGGCGATGCTAACGGCTTCCAGAGCCGCAATGGGGCGGCCCTGTTGGACGACGGGCCCGATGCCACCGACGACTTTATTCACGAGTTTGGCTCTGACCCCTCTACCCATGTTTCTCTGACCCCCAACCAGTTTGACAAAGACGGCGGGGTGCGTCGGACGGGTGGATCGGGCTTTCCCCTGCGGCTGGTTTTGGGCCTGGGGTTGGGGGTACTGGTGCTGGCGCTGGCGGGTCTGGTGCTGAAGGGGGTTTTGGATCGCCTGCGGCCCCCGGCTCCCGGCGGGGCCCCCGTGGTGACTGAGCCTGCCCCCGGTACCGCTGCCCCTCCGGCTGAGGCTGACCTGTTTAGGGCGGCGGTGAATGCGGCCCAAAGCGCCTCTAACCAGGCCCAGACCGCTACTACGGCGGCCCAGTGGCAGGCGGTGGCCGATGCCTGGGCCCAGTCGATTGACCTGATGAAGCAGGTGCCCCAGTCAGACCCCAACTACGCCGTGGCCCAGCAAAAGGCGAAGGATTATCAGCCCAACCTGGCCTACGCCCAGCAAAATGTGCAGAAGCTCAAGTAGTCAGGGCGATGATTTCTGAGTGACTCTGAATCGAAGCAACAGGCTAACCGTCCCCTCCTTGGAGGGGCTAGGGGTGGGTCAATCCTGTCGAAGGAGGGGCTTATCCGTAGTCAGAACACAATTTTTGTCGCTGTTTTGACCCACCCCGCCCTCCGGGCACCCCTCCGAGGAGGGGATGTGTTCTCCATGGCTTCGATTCAGAGTTATCCCGAACCGAGGTTTATAAACGATATTGCGTCCCAATGGGAACGCAATATGGGGCCGCAATTTTCCAGGGCTTCGGGGGGCGGGTAGAATGGGGCAGTTGTATTCAGACCAAAGCCTTGATTGAACGCTACACCTTGCCCGAGATGGGCAACCTCTGGACCGACGAC
>JAIXUR010000183.1 GCA_027483425.1 Cyanobacteriota bacterium
GAACCCACCGGCCCCCATGAAGAAGTCGCTGCGTTTATCACGGCTAAGCTTTGTGTCCAAATCGACCAAACAGCGTTGCCCTGGTTTGTGCTTCAGCGGGGGCTGTTGCGCCCTTCTGGTACCGCGATGACTGGGTTTCGGCCTGACGTTGCCGTAGTCGATCGGAGCGAATTGTCCAACGAGCCCCTCTGGGCCGACCAGTCGATTTTGACCCAGGGGCGCTCGATTAAGTTTGTGGCCGAGGTCGTTAGCAGCAACTGGCAAAACGACTACGCTCGCAAGACTGAAGACTATGCGGTGCTGGGCATTCCCGAATACTGGATTGCCGACTATGCGGGGTTAGGAGGCACCCGCCACATTGGTAAACCCAAACAACCAACTCTCTCGATCTGTACCTTGGTAAAGGGTGAGTACGATATTCAGCTGCTGCGGGGCGATCAGCCCATTGTCTCTCCCACCTTCCCAGGCTTAGCCCTGACCGCCGCACAGGTTCTGGGTCGGGGGACGTTGACGATGCCCAACCTATAAGCCGGAGGGATTATGACCTCCTGCCCTGAGCTATTAACCAGGCTTTAGCCCAGGCATCATCGGACGTGCTCAGGGGTGGTGTGGGATCTAGCTGGTAGTCGATCGCGAGGTCGTAGCTGGCGCGATCGTAGACGCCACTCCCCAGGTTATGCTCCCTGTCACGGGCTGTGACGTGAAGCTGGCCGCTACCTATGGACATTTTGATTTCGGCGATGCTGCCGATCGCCCTGGTGGCACTGGTGGGGTTTGGGGTCGGGCGCAGCTTCGACCTCGATATGCAAACCCTGGCTCGGGTGAATATCTACGCCCTGCTGCCCGCCCTGGTGTTGACCAGCCTGGCCCAGACCACCCTGGGTCTGGAGGATGCCCTGGCGATCATCGCCACCTTCTTGCTGAATACGGCCCTGCTGTATCTGCTGGCGGTGGGGCTAAGTCGCCGCCTAGCCTTTTCCCTCGATGAGCAAAAGAGCCTGATTGCCACCACCCTGTTCTCCAATGTGGGCAACCTGGGGCTGCCCTTCATTTTGTTTGCCCTGGGGGAAGCGGGGCTAGAGCGGGGGGTCGTTTACCTGGTCGGCTCCAGTGTGATGATTGCCACCGTCTTTCCCATTGTGCTGAAGGGGGCAGGGTTGCGGGCCGGGGTGCAGGTGACCCTGGGCTTGCCGGTGTTTTGGGCGGCGATCGCAGGGGTTGGCTTGCAGGCGGCCCAGGGCACTATCCCCCTGCCCATCGAGGGGGGTCTGGCAATGCTGGCAGAAGGGGCCATTCCGGTGGCGCTGCTGACCCTGGGGGTACAACTGGCCCGCACGGAACTGGTGTTTGGCCGCTACGAGCTGCTGGGCTCAGCGCTGCGCTTGATTGTATCGCCGCTGCTGGCCTACGGCATTGCCACGGGGCTGGGCTTGCAGGGGCTCGACCGACAGGTGGTGGTACTACAGGCGGCCATGCCCGTGGCGGTAAATTCGCTGATTTGGGTGATGGAGCTGGGGGGCGATCGCATTCGGGTGGCCCGGACGATCGTGCTTTCGACGGTGCTTAGTGTCGTTAGCTTGCCGGTGGTACTGTGGCTGAGCGGCCTATGAGGCTGATTTTGGATTGGGCGGCATCTACAGTAGCTATAGGGCTCATGGCATCGAGCATGTCCTTGTCAAATTCAAACATCCTCCCAGGCGTAAACCCCGTCGATGATGGCCTGGTGTCGCCCAGCCCTCAGCTCAGGCAGGCGATCGCCGTGGTGTGCGATCGCGACCCCGCCTTTAGCGCCATTGAAGCCGCAACACCCCCCTTGACCGTTCGCGCTGGCGCACCGGGGTTTCCCTCCCTGGTGCGCATTATCCTGGGGCAGCAGCTCTCGGCCAAAGCGGCCCAGGCAATTTTTCAGCGGCTTGTGGCCCAGCTGGAGCTGACCCCCGAGGCGATCGCAGCGGCCTCCGATACCACCCTGCGGCAGGTAGGGCTAAGCCGGGCCAAAATCGCCACCTGTCAGCGGCTATCGGCGGCCCTGCTGTCGGGCCAGCTCACCTTGGCCACCCTCGCTACCTTGCCCGATGCCGATGCCGTGGCCCAGCTGACCCAAATCAAAGGCATTGGCGTTTGGACGGCGGAAGTCTATTTGCTCTTTTGTCTCGAGCGGTTGAGCAGTTTTCCGGCCTCAGATTTGGCCGTTCAAGTCAGCTATCAGCGGCTGAAAAATTTAGCGAGTCGCCCCACTCGCCCAGCACTGCTGGCCTTGACGGAGCCCCTTGATCCCTATCGGGGTGCCGTAGCCCATCTGCTCTGGCACTATTACCGCCATTCAGCTACCAACCTTCAACTCAGCAGGGACTGACAGCTGGGGCAAATACCGTAGACCGTAAACGTGCAGTTCAGCAGCGAAAACCCTCGGGCCGTGCTCTCGCTCTGGCCCACCTGGGTCATGGTTGCCTCGTCAAACTCCTGCACCGCCCCGCAGTGAACGCACACGAGGTGGTGGTGCTGATCCATACAGGGGGTGTTGAGTTCGTAGTATTTTCGGCCTTCGGCCAGCTCTAACTCCTGGAGCAGATCGAGCCTGACCATCACATGGAGGGCGCGATAAATGGTGGAGAAGCTAATTTTTTCGCCCTGATCGAGCAGCTGCCGTTGAATTTCTTCGGCACTGAGGTGATGCCCCAGGGCCGAAGACTGAAACAAATCCAAAATCTTTTGGCGCTGGCTGGTAAACCTAAACCCTTCTTTATTGAGAACGGTTTTGAGTAGTTCGGGCTCCTGACCTAAGCTGGGCAACACTGGATTAGGTTCCATGATCTTTTATCAACTAACAGGAATCGGCGATGTGAGCTCAGGCCAGCAGAGCGGAGGATGGGGCCAACGGTGGGGCTGAGCCCATGAAGGGCATGAATTTGGGGCGATCGCACCCACCCCTGGGACTATTTCTCTAGCTATCTAACGTAGTTTTTGTCACCGAACTTGAGCGATCGAACGTTACTTCTGATACCAGACAGCGGCTTTATTGAAAATCATTTTCGCTATTCATATTGACAATTGAATTTTGAGTTTCTCTATACTTTTTAAGACAACAAAGTATTAGCTAGATTCAAAGAAGTACGATAGGCTCAGAAAGCAACCCTGCCATGCTGGGGCTGCTTTGATGACTGACAAAGGGGATATATATGCCGGTTACTGAAACACTGCTTCAAACCTACGGTGAGGTTGCAGACAACCCGATTTTGCTGGAAAAGTCGATTACAGAGCCCATCGTTGACGGCCTGGCCACGGTCTACGCCAGCTTTGTAGCCCTTAGCTTGCAGTACCAAAAGCACCACTTTGTGGTGGAGGGTTCGGAGTACCTCATGCTCCACGACTACTTTTCTGAAAGCTACGAAGCGGCCCAGGGCCATGCCCACGATATCGGTGAGCGACTCCACGGGCTGGGGGGCGTTCCACCCCTGAGCTTTGGCAAATTGGCCCAGCTGTGCTGCTTTGAGATGGAGGGTGACGACACCTACCGCTGCCGCATGATGATCGCCCACGACATGCAGGCGGAGCAAGCGCTGATTGAGCTGATTCGGCGGCTGGCGGCCCAGGCCGAGAGCTTGGGCGATCGCGCCACCCGCTATCTGTACGAGCAGATTCTGCTGAAAACCGAAGAGCGGGCCTACCATCTGGAGCACTTCCTCACTCCAGACAGCCTCAAGTTAGGCTGGTAGGTTTTGATAAAAACCCACCTCAAACCCTGCTGCTCGGAGATCGAGGGCAGGGTTTGTTGTTGATGTAGCCCAGGGCCCCGGTGCCGCAGGTCTAGCACCCTCGCTTCTACAGGCCGCCAGGGTTGGCACCGCTGGGGAGCAACTGCCTGGGTGGTCATGGCCTTGGGCCCAGGTGCCTCAGGGCCTCGGCGGCGGTGGCCCGGTGCAGCAATTGGCCGTTGGGCAAGCGCAGGTTGGGGCCCTGCTTGCAGGCTTTCATGCAGCCGGTGGCTTTGAGCGAGACATGGGCCAGGTCAGGATTGCCCTCTACGGCCCCTTGCAGGGCGTTGTAGAGGTGGCGACCTCCCTCTTTAAAGCATTTGCCCTTGGTGCACACTTCAAGGCACAGACGGGTGGGCGACTGGGCCTTGGCCGGCGGGGTCAGGGCTCCCCACTGCTGGCGCAGGGCCGCCGCCTCACCCTCAGGCAAAGGTAGAATGTTCACCGCCCGCCAGCGATCCTCCTCGGGGTAGGCCCACACTTGGATAAACTCGCCCATTGCCAGCTCGCGCACCAGCATGGGCCTCAGATACTTGGGCAGCTTGATGGTGTAGTCTGCCTCGCCCGATCGCAGCTGTAGCCCCTTGATTTTGCCTTTGTCGGAGCGGTAGACCCCGGCGTACTGCCCCTTGAGCACCTGGCCCCTCGGGATCGGCGCGGGGCGACCAGCGGCGACGGCGGGTGCGTCGAGAGTTGTCATCGGTGTCATTTCGGGCTCCTGTGCTGCCAGCAGCGATCGAGGTGGTCGGCGAGGGCTAGCTTGGGGTGGGTGGTAGACCGCACCACGCTCCAGACCTGGAGGGCATCGGCGGGGGTGTGGATGGCCACGGTGAGGGGGCGATCGCAGCGGCACTCACAGGCCATACCCAGTTCCCGTAGGCGGCGGTAAACATTCCAGCGGTTCACTCGGTCAAGCTCAACGATGGTCTGGGCTAACGGGGGGTGTGGCGCAGGCTGACCTGGCCCGATTGGCCCTAGCTGATCGGATTCTAAAACGCGCATACTAACTCGATTGACTCTCCATAGTGGCGACCTCTGGTGGCCTGTGTTTATTGAAATTGACTCTGAACTAAGTGCTTCTATTCGCTGTTTGGGCCAAGGCCGACAGGGGAATAAAGCCCTACAAACTAGTCATGACAAGACTTTTGCCTGGTGTCGCATCGCATCGCATCGACCCCATCTCCCTTGGGTGCCGCCTGCTATTGCCATTGACTATCGATATCATTACGATACCCAAACC
>JAIXUR010000641.1 GCA_027483425.1 Cyanobacteriota bacterium
CCTCCCGCACGGTGATCTCGGCAGTCCGCCCGCCCACCTTGGCCCCCAGATTAGTCTCGTAGCCCTCAATCCGCCCACTCAGGGCGATCGCATCTTCCTTGGCGGGGGTGAGCCAGTACCGCAGCCCGACGGCCCCGCCTATCAACAGCAACACCAGGGGTAGTGCCAGGGCCAACTTGGGCCGAAAACGGGAGCCCTGGGCGGGGCGATCGGGGCCTAGGGAGTCAACCTCAACCGGGGTAGAAGACGCCTGAGTCATCGAAATTTCCTTGGATAGCCGGGCTAAACTATACGGTTTAGTATAGGCTAGTCCCAGGCGTTAGCGTGCTACCGCTGCAAAGTGTTTCAAAATGTCTCAGGTTTGGCCATGACCTCGGCTCCTCCTACCCCAGCCCAACTCAAGCGCGAGCAAATTTTGCAGGGGGCCCTCCAAATTTTTCTGCAAAACGGCTACGAAGGCACCAGCATGGACCGGGTAGCCGCCGCAGCCGGGGTGTCTAAGATCACGATTTACAAACACTTTCAGGATAAGGAAGGGGTGTTTACGGCGCTGATTAAGCAGATCACCGCCCAGCGGTTTGAAACGGTGTTTGGCCACCTTTCCTTTACCGAAGACCCGGCCCTTGTGCTGCGCCAGGTGGCCCACACCCTGCTAGATACCCTGGCCACCGATGAGGAATACATTGCGTTTCTGCGCCTAATTGTGGGGGAGTCGGGGCGGTTTCCGGCCCTGGCCCAGTTCTTTGTCCAGGCTCTGCCCCAGAAGGTTTGGACCCTGCTGGGCAACTACTTCGCCACCCATCCCCAGCTGCGCACCGCCCATCCAGAGGCAACGGCCCGCATTTTTATGGGGGCGCTGATGGGCTACGTGATGACCCAAAACATTCTCCACGGCCATAGCATCGCGCCCATGGATCAAGCCGTGATGGTGGACTGCCTGGTCGACACCATTACCGGCTGCCCCCCTGGGATAGAGGAAGACCCTCGACCCTAGGGTTCTTTGGATCCTCTACGGGGGCCTAGTCTCGCCATAGATTCGTCAAGGGGTTGTCACAGGTTTGTCATAGAAATTTTCTATACTCACCATTAATAAAGGCTCTTGATCTAACCTAGGAGCAACAGGCCATCGGCCCTTCCAGGCTGTCTGGGCGATGCTCTGCATCTCGCTTGAACGCCGGTTTTGCCGGGTTAGTCCGTTGAGAGTGTTTCAGCTAACGCCTGATCTGAGGTTTCGTCGTCACCGGCTCAACGGGTCGAGGGCGCAGACTCAGCAGGATGTTTTTTTAGATGAAAGACCCTTGGGCCTCTTTGTCTGGTGTTTTAAACCCTAACGCTGTTCTATGCCTCAATTTCGCCATCGGTTTGCTTTAATGCCTACGATCGCCGCCTGGTCGCCCGCCGAAAAGGCCCTGGCCCTGACCTCAACCCTGACCCTACTGGGGTTGCCGGTACTCGCTACAACGGCCTGGGCCACCTGGCAAGACAGTCCCAAAACCGTTTTGGATGAAGCCTGGCAAATCGTTAACCAGAGCTATGTTGACCCCAATTTTAACCAGGTGGACTGGGCCCAAGAGCGGCAGTCGTTGCTAGGCCAGCAGTATTCCTCTCCGGATGAGGCCTACGCGTCGCTGAAGGAGATGCTGGCGAAGCTCGATGATCCCTACACCCGATTCATGACGCCGGAAGAGTTTCAAGCCTTTTCGAGTCAGACCAGTGGGCAACTGGTGGGGGTGGGTATGCGGCTGGCCCTCGACCCCGATACCCAGGCGCTGATCGTGGTGCAGCCGATCGCCGATTCCCCGGCCATGGCCGCCAACATTCAGCCGGGCGATCGCATCTTGCAGATCAATGGCACCTCGACCCAAGACATCACCGTCGAAGCCGCCGCTGGCCAGATTCGCGGTGAGGCCGGTACGACGGTAGAGCTGCTGCTGCAGCGCAACGACACCGCTCCCTTTGCCGTCACCCTCACCCGCGCCCGGATCGATTTGCCGGTGGTGGACATGGCCCTGAGGGAGTCTGAGGGCCAGCGCATCGGCTACATTCGCCTGGGTGAATTTAATGCCCAGTCTGCTGATCAGATGGAGCGAGCCATCAAAAGCCTAGAAAAGCAGCAGGTGGATGGCTACGTACTTGACCTACGCAACAACCCAGGGGGGATTCTCGATCAGGCGATCGCGATCGCGCGCATGTGGCTCGATGAGGGGGCCATTGTCCGTACCGTAGACCGCGCTCAACAGGCGGAGCAAATCACCGCCAACCATACGGCCATCACCGATAAGCCCCTGGTGGTTTTGGTCAATGGTGACTCGGCCAGCGCCAGCGAGGTGCTCACCGGGGCCCTTCAGGACGATCGCCGGGCCACGGTGGTGGGCACCCAAACCTTTGGTAAAGCGCTGGTGCAGTCGGTCAACCAGCTCCAGGATGGCTCAGGCCTCAACGTCACGATCGCCCACTACTACACCCCTTCTGGAGCCGACATCAACCACAAAGGCATTACTCCCGATGTGGTGTCAGAGTCGCCCGAAGCGGCCCAGCGGGATCTATGGACCCACCCCGAGCGTCTCGGCACCGAGCAAGATAGCCAATACGTGACGGCCCTCGACCAGCTACACCAGGCGATCGCCGCTACCCCCGCGCCCCAGGCACACCTCTAGTCCACCGGGCTGTCTTGGCTGTGCTACTTTCGGGCGCTCCAGCTGGGCCCGGCGTCGCTGGTGGCCCCGATTGATAAATCGAGCCTGGTGTTGATCCTGCTGCTGTCGGCCTTGTTTTTGGGCGAACCCCTCACCCTCAAAGCCTGTCTGGGATCGGGGTTGATCCTGGCGGGAACGCTGGTGCTGATCCACTAGGTCGCTACCCAATTCTGCGCTGGCGCTTACGGGGCCACAGCTTAAGCACTTCAAACCAGAGGGTGCTCAGTACCCCCGCTGCCAAACAGATCGCCAGGTCAATGGGGTGCAAGAACGAGAAGCGAAACAGATTTTGCAGCAGCGGCACGTACAAAATAACCCCTAGGAAAATCAGGCCTCCTCCCAGCACCCACCAGAGGGCCGGGTTGGGTGTATTCAGCGTGGCCAGGGCCGGGCGCGACCAGGAGCGGTTGGTCAAAATCAGGCTGAGGTTAGCGATGATCAGGGTCGTAAAGGCCAGGGTGCGGGCGTCAAATTCGCCCTGGCCTCGATAGTAGGCGATCGCAAACACCGCCACCAGCACCGCCAGCACGCTCAGCCCCTGCAACAGCACCAGGCGCAGGGTACGGCGGCTAAATAGGGGTTCCCGAGGGGGGCGTGGGGGGCGATCCATCACATCGCTCTCCGCTGGTTCGGCTTCAAAGACAATGGTGCAGGCCGGGTCAATAATTAAATGTAAAAAGGCAATGTGGATGGGCATCAGCACGAGAGGCCACTGGAAAATAACTGGAATGAGGGAAATACCGGCGATCGGGATGTGCACTGCCAGGGTGTAGGCCATGCCCTTTTTTAGGTTGTCAAAAATGCGGCGACCCAGCCTCACCGAGGCCACAATGGCGGAAAAGTCGTCGTCTAACAGCACCAAATCCGCCGCTTCTCGGGCTACGTCGGTGCCCCGTTCGCCCATGGCAATGCCGATGTGGGCGGCCTTGAGAGCCGGGGCATCGTTGACGCCGTCGCCGGTCATGGCGACAATTTCACCTCGCTGCTTCAGGGCGTTAACAATTTGTAGCTTTTGCTCCGGCACCACCCGGGCAAAAATATTCACGCTCGCCATCCGGCTCTGGATCTGCTCAGGGCTGAGCTGGTCTAGCTCTGGCCCAGTGAGCACTTCTGTCGCCGGAGTGAGGCCGATCTGCTCAGCAATGTTGCAGGCCGTCGCCGGGTAGTCGCCGGTAATCATAATCACCCGAATGCCTGCTCGGTAGCATTCGGCGATCGCCGGGGCCACCGTAGGCCGTACTGGATCAGCCAGCCCCACCAGCCCCACAAACTCAAACTCAAAGGCGTGCTGGCTACCAGGGAGTGAGGCCGTGAAGTCGAGCGCACTGTCGTGGGTCTGGGGTTTTCCCGCCGCCTTGCGCCCCTGGGCTACCCCCAAGACCCGTAGCCCTTCCTCGGCCATCGTTTGAATGTGAGTCGCTAGAGTCTGCTGTCGTTCGGCGTCAAAGTGGCAGAGTTCGGCGATCGCCTCTGGGGCTCCCTTAGCGGCCACGGTCAGCTCTCCCTGGGGCGACTCCCACACACAGGACATCGCCAGCAAATCCCGCGACAGAGGATACTCCTGCCGCATTTGCCAGTCGTCGTGGAGGTGTTCGGTGGCGGCCAGGTAAGCTTGCCCGACCTGCTGTAGGGCCTTTTCCATGGGGTCGAAGGGGTCGCGGCGGCTGGCCAAAATGCCAAACTCAATCAGCTGATGAAACGCCTCCGGCAGGGGTTCTTGGGCATGCAGGGTGACATCGTAGAGAGCCGGTTTGGGCTGACCAAACTCGTCGTGGTCTACAAATAGCTGCTGCACCGCCATCTGATTCAGGGTCAGGGTACCGGTTTTATCCACACACAGTACTGTGGTTGACCCCAGGGTCTCAACCACGGGCACCCGCCGCGTCAGCACCCGCTGCTGAGAAAATCGCCAAGCTCCCAAAGCTAAAAAAATCGTCAACACCACCGGAATTTCGTTAGGCAAAATCGCCATCGCCAGGGCCAGCCCTGCCAGCACCCCATTCAACCAGTCGGCTCGGGTGACGCCGTAGATCACCACCACTGCCACACAGATGGCGATCGCCACCCCGGTGAGCTGCTGCACTATCCGGCGGGTTTCCTGCTGTATGCGGGTGTCTTCGGGCTCTACGGTTTGCAGGGCTTTACCAATTTTACCCATCTCCGTCAGCAGCCCCGTAGCCACCACCTCGGCAATGCCCTGGCCCTGAACCACGAGGGTGCCAGAGAAAACGGCGGGTAGGTCATCGCCGCCAGGACGGGTCATTCTCGTTTCTCCCAAGGCCTCTCGCTTGTGTACGGGCACCGATTCCCCGGTCAGCAGCGACTCATCCACGGTCACATGGGTAGACCAGCGCAGCAGCCCATCGGCAGGGATGCGATCGCCCTCTGCTAGCACCAGCACATCTCCCCGTACCACCTCTCGGCCCGGTATACGCCTGCGCTCTCCATCGCGAATCACCAGGGCGCGGGGGCTAGAGAGGTCTCGTAATGCTTCTAAGGATTTCTCGGTTTTTTGTTCCTGGTACAGGTTAATGCCCACAATAAACAGCACAAACCCGAGCAAAATCATGGCTTCCTGGGCATCGCCCAGAAACCAGTAGATCACGCCGCAGCCTACCAGTAGCAAGAAAATGGGCTCCCGCCCAATCTCCAGCACCAGGGCCCAAAAAGTACGGTGGTCAGAGGCCGGCAGTTCGTTATAGCCCTCTCGGCTCAGACGCGCCGCCGCTTCTGTAGACGAGAGCCCCACCCAGGTCTGAGGGTCATTGGTGAATGGCATTCGGTTTATCTCTCAGGCGAACATGCTACCTACACAGTGCCGCACTCCCCTGAATAAGCGTTAATTTGTTGCAATTTTTCGCAGCTGAACTCATCCCAGCCGGTCTGTCCCATCAAAATCCTGGAGGAGTCATGAGCTGGAATGCCCTCAGTCAGATTGACACACCCTGGTCATCGTTTTGTCATGGCCAATGGGTAGAGTGGGGAGCATCTACACTATCCCTGGAGGATCGCACTATGGCTATGCTGCCGATTTTAACTGGGGCGATGATCATTGCCCTTTTACTGTCTCTCAGTATTGGCGTGCTTGCCCGGCTGTTTCCCTAAGCCGAAAGCACCCTCAACCCGAAGAACACCGCCACTTAGAGGGCGGGTGAAGGATTTTGCCAGCAACCCGCCGACAATCAAGCTAACTGATGCCAGATAAATCCCAGAGATTCTAAGCAAAAGAACGGAATGCGCCGGTATGGTAAACTAATAATCATTCAAGCTACATTCGTACGCTCGTTCTGAAAGCCTTGCAGCAAAGGGTTTACAGAACCAACAGGCATTTAAGTGCTCCACAGCTTAGGATATTTTGTGACGGTAGTTTAGTCGTTCCCACAGAACTGTTAGCCAATGCCTCGCTGGGCTGACTTTGGTAGGCTATGCAAATTGGTTCAAGTCATGGTGCTGATGGACAATCCGTTATAGACGGGCCGACATCCCTCCAATTTAGCCATCTGCTGCCAGAAACAATTTTAGGGTTAAGCATAAACAAGGCCAAAGCCATAATTGTGGTGGTTGTGACACCCACCAGAACAACCCCTAGCATCATCCAAACCCGTAAATCGGGTAAAAATTCATCCTGTCGAAGCGGCAGTAGGTTCACTGAGGACTCGGCAGCTATACGTTGTCGTTCCATTGGTCACGATTGGTCACGATCACTATAAAGAGTACGCAGACCAGTGACTGTTGGATCATAAAACTACTGAGATAGCCCTGACGTTGTAGAGCAGTAGATGGAGGTTGAGGAAAATTGTACGTCACCTATGTGATCTATTCGGGCGAGCAATCCGTATTTCTTGTAGAAACCAACATTTGGGAATCGTTACACCAGTCATGGACTGTATCAATATAGGGGAGAAAGTGTCCAATACTACAAAAAACTGCCAAAATAAAAACCAGTAAACAATTCCCTGACGTGAGAGCCTCTGTGGCGATATCTTCCATTGATTGTGAGCTAATCAACGGACTGAAGGCGCAACAGCCTGAGGCCCTAGAGCGCTTGTATGACAGCTATGGAGGCATGATGTATGGATTGGCATTTCATATTTTGGGCAACCGCCAGGAAGCAGAAGACGTGGTTCAAGATGTCTTCCTGCAACTTTGGCATCGATGCAGTTATGACCCCGAGCGTGGTTCGCTCCGCAGTTTCCTTATGCTTATACTCCGGTCAAGGGCTCTCGATCGGCTGCGATCGCACAACTCTCGATTGAATATGGCCAAACGCTCTAAGTATTTGACCTTCCCCGAAGCAGAAGGGCAATCGCCTCTAGACGTTGCCACATCTGATGAAATGAGCCAACTGGTGCGAGAGGCACTAGCCGCACTCCCTGAAAAACAGCGTCGCGCCTTAGAACTCTCTTATTTTGGTGGAATGACCCAGCAGGAAATTGCTCATTCTTTGCAAGTACCGCTAGGAACTGTAAAAAGCTATTTTCGCCTCAGTTTTACTAAGCTTCGCCATTCTTTACGAGATTTTATGAGTTAACACTCTATGACCGATTCTTCAACTTCACAACCTATGGACGATGACCTGGAGGAAGCGTTGGCGGGGTATGTTTTGGGTGCCTTGTCTCCGGCAGAAATGGTGAAAGTAGAGCATTTTTTGCGCAGCAACCCCCAGTACATTGAGCAGATTCGCCAGATGCAAGATGTGATGGGAGTGATGGCCTATTCTACTCGTACAAAGGCACCAGAATTGTTGCGCTCAAAAATCTTGACGATTCCACAATCTCGAAGGCCTGTTCAACACCCGTCACGTCTGTTGCCAATCAGGCCTTCTGTGCGACTGCCGTGGCGGCAAGTGGGTGGCGCGATCGCAGCGCTAGTTGTCCTAACCTTGGGAATTGATAATGTCCTGCTGCGGCAGCAATTGGCAAAACTAGAACTCCATAGGGCTGAGACCCAAATAGCTGAAGACCATGTCACAGAAGAAGATTATGTCTTTGATCTTCGAGGCACGAACTCAACCATTGCCACGGCCAAGGTTATCATTGATGCCGATGCGGGGGAAGTGATTATTGGCACTCAAAATTTACCGCCGTTACCTGAGAACGAAGCCTATCATCTCTGGGCTTTCACTAGCGATCAAAGCAAAATTCTTTGCGGACGTTTCAACACCAATAGCGATGGTCAAACTGTTTCCCATTTTTCGATAGATCCCAAAGTTTACACTGGCCATATCCGCCTTCTCCGAATCTCTAGGGAACCTATTAGTAATACATCTCAATCGAGTCGTCGCGTTTTGGTGATGACTAGTGAGTCTTAATTTTAAATCTAAGTGATCCAAGCTCAGACGGCCTCCGTAATACCTATGTAAGACAACATTAGAACCCCACTGAGCTAAATAAACTCAGTCCCAATCTAGAGCAGCTTGGAAAGGTTTTATTGGAACTCTTTTAACCTAGTTCAGAATCCTTAAATAGACTCAAGGAGTAAATCATGAACAACAATCTGGTGAATCAATTTCTGACCGATCTAACCATCCAGGAAGCCGCTGTAATTAACGGTGGACGACGGGGCCGAGGGGCTGATGATGCCCCCGGAGATGATCACGGTGGTCGTCGTGGCGGTCGTGGCCGTGGTGGTCGTGGCCGTGGCGGCAATGATGATGGGCCTGGCCACACCTAAATACTTGAAGTGTGACCGTTTTGTAGGGTGAGTGGAGCAAGGGGAAATGCATCTTTCGAAAGTCTTACGCATTTCGTTTTGCTTCACTCACTCTGCAACAACGCTACTGCTTCTAAGCGGCTATTTAGAAAATATATCCCCCGACATTGTTAGCTGCCTAGCTAGTAATGTCGGGGGATATGATCTTGAATGACCGGAGGCATGAACCGTCTTACCCCAATTTCGCAGGATGAAGTCAGCCCCCCTCCTTCCTTCCCTCCTGTCAAGCACTCCCTGAGTTGTTTTTTTAAGATAGGGCGGATATGCTGACCGCTCAGACGAGACGCCTGCCCTACGAATTTTCATGATTCACGTAGGATCGCTATAAGTAGGTAAGTCTAATTAATTGTAAGAAGGGGTTTGGGGGCTGCGCCCCCAGGCAGGGGGTTTCACCC
>JAIXUR010000175.1 GCA_027483425.1 Cyanobacteriota bacterium
ATCCCCACCAAAACACGGCCTACGAGCGATTTTGGCCCAGCGGCCCCTTCGCCATTTTGCCCCTGCCCGGCCAGCGCTGCCAGGTGGTGTGGACGGCTCCCCAGGCCGAGGCCGAGGCCATTCTGGCCCTGCCCGAGGCTGAGTTTATGGCGGCCCTAGAGCAGCGCTACGGACACCACATGGGGCGGCTGAAACGACTGACCGCGCCCGCTCTGTTTCCGGTACAGCTCATGCAGTGCGATCGCTACGTACAGCCCCGCCTGGCCCTGGTGGGCGATGCGGCCCACAGCTGTCACCCCGTCGGCGGTCAGGGTCTAAATATGGGTATTCGTGATGCTGCCGCCCTGGCCGAAGTGTTGACTGCGGCCTACCAGCGGGGCCAAGATTTGGGCAGCGTCGCTGTGCTGCGCCGCTACGAGCGCTGGCGTCGTTGGGAGAACTGGGTCATTCTCAGCTTTACCGACCTGCTCACCCGAACCTTCTCTAACCAAATTTTGCCCGTGGTGGTGGTGCGACGGGCGGGGCTATGGGTGCTGAGCCGAGTGCCCTTCCTCAAGCGCCTAGCCCTGCGGCTGATGACCGGCCGCCTGGGACGGGTGCCACAGCTGGCGCGGCACCCATAACGCTGGCCAATCCACAGGTGAATGGCCACCCATTTTCCATAGGCGGCCACCGATAAACATTGCGGTAAATCCAAACACTCTAGTACTGATATTGGGCTTCAGCCCGGGTGTAATCCCGCAGGGGAATGGCGCGGTTTCGGGCTAGATTTTTGGCAAACTTAAACAGACTATCGTAGTTGCGCTGACTACACAGCAGTCGGCCATCACCCACATACTCGCTGCCATCGTCCCGAAGCTCAATGGCAAAATCAGAGACATAAACGGAGAAGATTCGGGTTGCAGTATTCATGGTATTCAGCGACCTTTGGGTAAGAATTATGGGTGAAGTGAAGACTTTTCAGGCATAGCTTTAAACCACAGACGGAGCCCAGATTGATCTGGCAAAACCCTATCTGCGATCAAAATCTAAGGTAAGAGGTTGTTTGAAAAGCCAAAGAGCATCTCAGGTTATACCTGTGTCGGAGGCCAATGCCCTCAAAACTCAGCGTTTTTGCGGCCTCTTGGCGATAAATTGTACCTGGATAGCCCTTTTCAAACAATCTCTCAGGCTGGATCGGTGAAACTAGCGATTAGCTTTGATATTAGAGGGGTCTACATAGTAGCAGGCATGACTGTCTAAACAGATGTGGGCCCAGCCACTATCGCTAATATCATCCAATTCATAGGTGGTTTCTTGGATAAAGAAACCCCGGTGATCGCGAGTGCCCGGCAGCACCGAAAATCGGTAGTTACTATCGTTGGAGGTGTTCATGGTTGTCTCTTGTATAGAGAAATCAAGCATTGATACAGAGAACTCTCCTCACCCTTCAATCTTATATGAAGGAAATGTGAGGAGAGTATATTTTTTGCAAATTAATTTTAATCTTTACTTGTTATTCAAGGAATGTTGTTACAAATACAGTTCCGCTCAAACGTTCATGAACAAGTTTTAAGCTTGCGGCTGCTGTTGCAGCGGTGACAGCCGTCTAGCCAGAACTATGCATAGCAGGAAGCCTCAGGGACTATGCATTAGACGCGCTCTGCTACCCGTAGCTTGGCCGAACGAGCCCGAGGATTGTGGCTAATTTCCTCCTCCGTGGCAATCACAGGTTTTTTGGTGATGACTTTAAACGCTGGGGAGTCTCTCAGGGTGTGCTTGACCAGGCGGTCTTCTAGACTGTGGAAACTGATGATTACCAGTCGGCCCTCGGGAGCCAGCCAGGTGGGGGCCAATTTCAGCAGGCGCTCTAGCACCTCGAGCTCTTGGTTAACGGCAATGCGTAGGGCCTGAAACGTGCGGGTGGCGGGGTGAATGCGACCATAGCGATAGCTGCGGGGGACACAGTGGGCAATGGCCTCGGCCAGGTCGGTGGTGGTTTGCCAGGGGCGCTGCTCGACAATTTTGCGGGCAATGCGACGCGAGAGGCGTTCTTCGCCGTAGGTGTAGATCAGGTTGGCGAGATCGGTTTCATCCCAGTGGTTGACGATGTCGGCGGCGGTGAGGTCTTGGCGCGGATCCATGCGCATGTCGAGGGGGGCGGTTTGGCGAAAGCTAAAGCCGCGATCGCCCACGTCAAGCTGGACTGAACTCACCCCCAGATCGGCCAAAATGCCTTTAAAGCCTGGGCCTGAGGGGGTGAACTCGGCAAAGTTGCCGTGCCAGTAGGTGACTCGGGGGCCCAACTCTGCCAGGTTGGCCTGGGTTGCTGCGATCGCCGCCGCATCCTGATCGATCGCGACCAGCTGTAGGGTGGGATCGGCCTCTAGCATCAGTCGACTGTGGCCGCCGCCCCCGGCCGTCGCGTCTAGATACCGCCCGCCGGGCTGGAGGTTAAGTCCAGCTACCACCGCCTCCGGCAGCACCGGGATGTGGTGAAATTCCGCCTCTGGCTCCGAACTTGGCTCCGAACTTGGCTCCGAACTTGGCTCCGATTTTGCCATGGGCAACCCTAAATTTTTGCTCACATCGCCAACTGAGGCGATTCCCATTTAAGATACTCAAAGATACAGCAGAACAGTACTTTGGCCATTGGGTAGCCCCTATGTCAATCATTGAAACTAAGACCGAACCCATGGTGCTCAACATGGGGCCCCATCATCCTTCCATGCACGGGGTGCTGCGGCTGATCGTGACCCTCGACGGCGAAGACGTGCTCGACTGTGAGCCTGTGATTGGCTACCTGCACCGAGGTATGGAAAAAATCGCCGAAAGCCGCACCAACGTCATGTTTGTGCCCTACGTCAGCCGGTGGGACTACGCGGCGGGCATGTTTAACGAAGCCATTACCGTCAATGCTCCTGAGCAGCTAGCCGACATCGAAGTGCCCAAGCGGGCCAGCTACATTCGCGTCATCATGCTAGAGCTCAACCGGATCGCCAACCACCTGCTGTGGCTTGGTCCCTTCTTGGCCGACGTCGGTGCCCAGACGCCCTTCTTCTATATCTTCCGCGAGCGGGAGATGATCTATGACCTGTGGGAAGCAGCCACGGGCATGCGCCTGATCAACAACAACTACTTTCGCATTGGCGGGGTGGCCGCCGACCTGCCCTACGGCTGGATCGATAAGTGTCTCGACTTCTGCGACTACTTTTTGCCCAAGGTCGACGAGTACGAAAAACTGATTACCAACAACCCCATCTTTCGCCGCCGCATTGAGGGCATTGGTACCATTACCCGCGACGAAGCCATTGCCTGGGGGCTCTCTGGCCCCATGCTCCGGGGCTCTGGGGTGAAGTGGGATCTGCGCAAGGTCGATCACTACGAGTGCTACGACGACTTCGACTGGGATGTGCAGTACGAAACCGCAGGCGACTGCATGGCCCGCTACCAGGTGCGGGTGCGGGAAATGCGGGAGTCGGTCAAAATCATTCGCCAGGCCTGTGAGCAACTGCCCGGCGGCCCCTTTGAAAACCTCGAGGCCAAGCGCATGGCCGGCGGCCCCAAGTCGGAGTGGAACGGCTTCGATTATCAGTTCATCGGTAAAAAAATTGCTCCCACCTTCAAAATCCCCGCTGGAGAGCACTACGTGCGCCTAGAGACCGGCAAGGGCGAAATGGGCGTCTTTATTATGGGCAATGACAGCGTATTTCCCTGGCGCTTCAAGATTCGTGCCCCTGACTTCAACAATCTCCAGATTTTGCCCCACCTGCTGAAGGGGGTGAAGGTGGCTGACATTATGGCCATTTTGGGCAGCATCGACGTGATTATGGGCTCGGTCGATCGATAGATCTAGGGTTTTCTCGGCCCAGATTTCTGGGCCGGTAGATTACCATAGCGATAGCTTGATGTTAGATTTTAGCCGAGGGATGGCAGGACTACTGGTTCGATCTCTCGGCTCTCTGTTGTTAATTGCTTCTGTTCCTGCTGGATCTGGCCTGTGACCACACTGCCCTCTGTCCCTGCTCACACCCGTGCCCGTCGGCGACAGATTCAGCGAGCCAAGCGACGGCGGGCTTTGACGATCGCGCTATTGTTGCTGCTGGGGGTAGGGGTCATGGGGGTGCGATCGCTGCCTAGCCCCACCCTGCGGCAAATCCAAGAAACGGTGTGGGTCAACCATCCCGAGCCCCTGGCCATGGCGGGCGGCGATCCCTACATTCGGGCGCTCATGCGCACCATCTCGGCGGCTGAGTCAAATACTGATCAGCCCTACAACGTGCTCTACGGCGGTGACATGGTGCAGAAGCTCAACCGCCACCCCGACATTTGCATAGAAATTGTCGCCGGGCCAAACCAAGGCAACTGTACGACCGCCGCTGGCCGCTACCAGTTTTTGACTAGCACCTGGCAAGAAAAAGCCCGTCACTATCATCCTAAATCGCCAAGTTGGTTTGGGGTGTGGGGCGACTACAGCTTTGACCCCGAATCGCAGGATTTAGTGGTCTACCACTGGCTCAAAGATGACGCGGCCTGGAATTTGGATATTCCCGCCGCCCTGCGGGAAGGTCGGCTGGAGGAGGTGCTACAGCGGCTCTCGGGCACCTGGACGAGCCTGGGCTATGGCATCGAGTCGAACAGTATGACCGCCCGCCTGCCCCGCATTTACGAGGGTCTGCTCAAGGAAGAGCTAGAGCTATCGGCCTCGGAGCGGCCCTAGGCGCGATCGCAATAAAAACCCCGTGCTCTCGGTATGGTTACCTAAAGCACAGGGTGACTCAACTTAGCTTTGCCAAAGGGAACTACAGGCTGGGCGAGGGCTATTCCGCAAAGAAGGTGGCTGGGGCTCGAAATGTTCTTGCAGGGGCGGGAGTCAGGAGTCAGGAGTCAGGAGGGGTGAGCGGCGGCTCACCCAAATCCATTGATATCCTTGCTTTGCAACAGTCTGAGCCTAGATGGTCGCGGCGGAGTGGGTCGAGTTAACGGCGTCTTTGTCGAGGTTGTCGCGAC
>JAIXUR010000145.1 GCA_027483425.1 Cyanobacteriota bacterium
AGCTCCCATTGATGGTAGCGCCTGGATAGAAGGCGGAGAATCATCCACTCGGATACTACGCGGCGGCTCTTGGTACACCATTCCGAAGGTTTGCCGCTCCGCGTCCCGCTACGTCAACTACTCCGACAGCCGCGACAACAGCAGCGGTTTTCGGGTCTGTTGTTCACTCTCCAGGACTCTTCAGTCGTCTACAGGTTAGCCCTTACCCTTTCACGCTCGTGCCAACGCTCCGCGTTGACATGGCCCTCCAGACGCTCTGCGTCTCTCTTCTCACCATCCATCGCCACCCCCTGCTCAACACTGAATATACCCACTCCATTTAAGCCAAAGCCTTCATCAGCCAGCCCATAAGGGTGGTGTCGTCTTCAGTCTGAGAGCGATGCAACGCCTCTTCAATCAACGTTATCTCTAGCCCTGGCAACACCCCCGAAGCTCGGATCTGTCGGCTCCCCCCCTCCGCCACGGCAAAAGCAACCACCTGCTGCTCTGCCACGTTCACCACCCAGTATTCGTTGACCCCCAGCCGTTCGTAGAGCAGTCGCTTGGCACCCAGATCATCTTTGAACGAGCTGCCGCTGATCTCAATCGCCAGGGTCGGCGGCCCGTAGACATCGACATCAATGGGTGAATTGTCCTGGGGTGGCAGCCGAAAGTCAGACCCAATGGAAAAAGCAACATCGGGCTGGCAGCCCCGCTCTCCAGTTTTGTGAAAGCTGCCATTCGTAAACTCGGCCAGCCGCACCGCTCGCACCATGCCAAAGAGACTAACCACCTTAGAGACCACACTGTTTTGCCGCGCATGCCCACCACCCAAAGCCGCCATCTCAACCCTCATGAAGCCATTATCGAAATAGCCTCGGCCTTCGTCGTAGGGAGCAGTGTCCATAGTGGCAACGAAATCATCCCAGGTGGCCTTGACCCAGGTATCGGTCTGTAGAGCTAGCGAAGTAGGGAGTGCCACAGTAAAAATTTCCTCGGTGCAAACTCGCCGTTGAGTTTGATCTTAGTCTACTTATTACAGGCGGCCTCGGTTTCAGCTTGTTGAGCCAATCTAGAATGGCTGAGGAAATGCCAAATAGTTGAACGTTCCCATTACCCAGGCCCAGTACGAGGCGGTAATGGCGACCAACCCAGCCTTCTGGATGAATAGACCTCCGAGGTTTTCAAAACCTCGGAGGTCTGGGGCACCGAGGTGCGGCCAAACCATACCTGGGACGACCCTTTTCAAACAATCTCTAAAACAGGTTGTCCTGAGTTGATAGCCCCCTCGACAATAGTGGCCGCTTGCTTAACCCCACCGGCCTGGCGAATAGCATCTTGCAGTCGAATAGCGTTTGCCTTGTAGGACGGATTGCCCAGCACCTTCTCGATGGCAACCCGTAGTTTGCCACTGTCAATTCCTTTCAAAGGAACCACTTCCCCCGTTCCCGTCCAAGCAATCCGGGCGGCTACACCGGGCTGATCGTTGGTAATGGGGATGGCAACCATGGGCACACCGTTGCTCAAGGATTCTAGGGTGGTGTTTAAACCAGCATGGGTAATGGTGAGGCTGGCCCGCTGAAGCAGATCCAGCTGCGGTGCATAATTTACCACCAGGGGGCGACCAGGGAGATGACCTAAGGCCTCGGTTGTCATGCCGCCGCCAAGGACCAAGACGAGCTGGGCGTCTAGATCTTGACAGGCCGCTGCGATCGCACGAAAAACATGCACCAGCCGATTTTGCACCGTCCCCAGCGACCCATAGATCACGGGTTGCCCAGTGAGTTGCTCCCACGGAAACTCTGTCGGTGCTCGGCTGAGGGGATTGGAGTAAGGGCCGGTGAAATGGAAGCATGGGGGCAAATTTTGCCGAGGAAACTCAAACCCAGGGGGCTGCTGACAGATCTGAGCCAGCTTAGAAAATGCATTCTCTGGGTGGGTAAAGGCTGGCAGGTGCCACCGCTGCCGATAGTCACTCACAACATCTGTAATTGGCTTAGCCGCCCGAGTCAGGAGGGTATACCCTAGCTGGTTGCGGAACTTGGCTAGGGGGCTAGGGCTATATCGCCAAGGGGTATTGAATGGGGGCGCGTAGGGGTCTCGATTAACCATGAGGGCGCTGCAAACGCTGACAAACGGCACGTCGAGATGGTGAGCTACTGTACTACCGCCAAAGGCAATCTGATCAATTAACAGTGCCTCTACTCCCACCTGACGAATGGCCGCTGGAGCCTCTTCAAGCAGCACACCAGTCTGCTGTTTAAATAAATCTACGGTGTAGCGAAAGGCCTCAAGGCCACTCAGTTGACCCAGCTCCGAGAGACTGTTGGCCATCGCTCCTAGCGGAAAAGCGCTCTCGCCAATGGCCTGAAAATCGAGCCCAGCGACCTGGGTTTTAGCCTGGGCATCTAGCGTGCCCACGAGGGTGACACAGTGACCCCGCTGCTTCAGCTCGTAGCCCAGGGTGGTCATGGTGTTGAGATGGCCAGTCGTAGCGGGGCACAGTAACCCAAAGTGAGTCATGGGGTCTCTCCAGTGGCGATCGCCGCTTAATGGGCTAGTAATACCGAATCCGAGTCATATAACCCCGATTACAAAAAGGCCAATCCGTAGGGGCGAATGCCACTGGCCCTAAACCATTTCGGGGTGAGATATGTTGGCCCAGGCCCAGGTAAACATCAACCCTACCAGGCCTTACTGGCTTTTCGTCAAAAAGCGATCGAGTTGGTTGGCAAACGCCTCCGTATCCCTGGCACTAAAGGGCGGCGGCCCACCGGTTTCTACCCCACCGCTGCGCAGCTCATCCAAAAAATTTCGCAGCGATAGACGCTCTCGAATATTGCCTGCATCGTAGAACTCGCCCCGAGGGTTGAGGGCATAGGCCCCCTTCGCGATCGCCTCCGCCGCCAGGGGAATATCTGCCGTAATCACCAGATCCCCCGGCTCCAGGTGCTGGGCAATATAGGTATCAGCCACATCCAACCCCGATCGCACCTGCACCGCCTCAATGTAGGGCGACCCCGGAATCTGGAGCTCCTGGTTCGCCACCAGGGTGGTTTTGATCGCCACCCGCTTAGCCGCCCGAAAGAGAATTTCCTTAATCACATTGGGGCAGGCGTCGGCATCAACCCATATCTGCATCATCTAGTCACCGATGAAACGACAGTCTTGGCTGAGTCATGGGCTGAGTCACGGCCTGGGGCGCAGCGCCCAGGCCAGAAACCGCTCGGTGTAATACAGCGCCAGCTGGTTACTGACCCCATTAAAGACCGCATCAAAGGCATGGTCAGCCCAGGGAATCTGAATCAACCCCACTGGGTTGCCCGCCGCTCTAAGGCGCTCAGC
>JAIXUR010000150.1 GCA_027483425.1 Cyanobacteriota bacterium
AGTCAAGAGGTTGTTTGAAAAGTTAAAGAGCGCCCCAGAGTATCCCTTTGGAGTAGGCTAATGTCCTCAAAATTCAGCGTTTTGCTGCCTCTTGGCGACAAACTATACCTGGGACAACCCTTTTCAAACAACCTCTAATCCTGGCAAAGTGAGTAGGTCAACCTAAATGCCCGCCCTAAGCAAAGACCTATGACCGGATCTCCTGATGCCGCTCCCTACGCTCCCCTCAGTGTGGAGACCCTGGCCCAGCGCCTGGCTGAGGCTGGTGCCGATATACAGCTGATTGACGTGCGCGAGCCCAGCGAGGTAGAAATCGCCTGTCTCCCTGGATTTGTGAACCTTCCCCTGAGCGAGTTTGCCACCTGGTCAGACTCAATTCACGGCCGGTTTGAGGCCGATCGCGAAACCATTGTCCTGTGCCACCACGGCATGCGCTCGGCCCAGATGTGTGGCTGGCTGGCCCAGCAGGGGTTTACCCAGCTTAAGAATGTGACCGGCGGCATTGATGCCTACGCCCTGATGGTCGATCGCACCGTACCGCGCTATTAGGGCCGCACTATTAAAGCCGCGCTACTAGGTTCTGTTCCTGGATTCTAAATACTCGCTAGGCCCTGCTAATAGGGTTACGCCCCTGCCCCTATGGTTACCAGTACTCTGCGATCGCTCCTTCCCGGCCAAGCCCCCGCAGCGGCTGACCTCCAGGCCCTAGCGCGGGTGGTCAAAGCTCAGCTAGCGGCCCATCGGGCGGGGTTGCCCCTGGTGCCATCGCGGCAGGTCATTCCCATGCAATACAAGGTGTGGGGGCTTCAGTTTGGTCGCCAAGAGAGCCAGGTGCTGCGATCGCCAGGCACGGTCGCCGATCTGTTTCAGCGCGACGGCATCGACGGTCGCCTGCTGATTGTGGGCGAGGCCGGGGTCGGCAAAACCCACACACTGCTCACGGTAGGAGAACTGCTGCTCAAGCGCAGTGGCCCCGTACCGGTCCTGCTCGATGTCTCAGCTTGGGCCGGAGAAACCATGCGAGAGTGGTTGATCGCCACCCTGTGGCAAGAGTACCGAGTGGCCAAGGGGGCCGCCAGCAACTGGGTTGACAATGGCGAACTCACCCTGCTGGTCGATGGCTTTGACCACTTGGAGGCCTCCCAGCAGCGCCGGTTTGCCGCCGTCCTCGAGACCCTGATGCGCGGCAACCCCAACCAAACCGCCCTGCTCTGCTGCCGCCGCCAGGTGATGGAATCCCTGGGGCTGACCTTTGATCAGTTCAACGGCGGGATCAATATTGTGCCCCTGGCGGCCCAGCAGGTTAAAGACTACGTACTGAGCCAAAATCGCCCCGACCTGTGGCCGGTGATCAAAGGCAGCAAGGTGCTACAGCAGTTGGCGCGGCTGCCGCTACACCTCACCCTGCTGGTGGCGATGGCCAACCCGGCAGAGCCACCCCTGGGCAGTCGAGCCGAACTGATCCACCGCTATCTGGATGAGCGCCTGGCCCAGACCACCGGGAACCCTGCTCAGCACCGGGCGGCATTGACCTGGCTAGCCGAGCAGCTGGGACACCGCCCCCGCCTATTTTATCTGGATGACCTGCAGCGCCTCTGGCTCCCCCCCGGTCGTCAGGGCATCTATCGGCTGCTGCTGGGGCTAGGGGTGGTCTTCGCGATGGGGCCGCTGGGGGGTAGCCTGCCCCTGGGGCTGGCCCTGGGATTGATGGCCTCGCAGATTGACCTCGAGAGTTTTCCCTACCTGCGGTGGGGGTTGGCCGTGGCCCGCCCCGGTCGGGTGATCACCCTAGCGCTGACCTGCGGGCTGCTGGCCCTGGGGCTGGGGCTGGGGTTAGGAACGGTGGCCGCCTTGGCGCTGGGCCCCTTTGGCTGGGGGGTCGTAGCCTTTAGTAGAGCGGGGGTAGTGGGTGCCCTAGGCGGATGGGGGCTGGGCCTATGGGCTCTCCTGCGTCGGGGAGTATCTGGGGCGACCCAGGCGCGCCTAGTGCCCAATCAGGACAATGGCTTGGCCCTGCGGAATAGCCTTTTGCTGGTGGCGGTACTAGCGGTCGTGATGGCAGTGGTCCTGGTGCTCCCGGCGGTGGTGAGTGGTCAGCCGCCCCTGGCCCTGCTGCCCCCCGGCGCCGCACGGTTGGGGGCAGCGGGGCTGATCAGCGCAGTGCTGTGGCTGTCCTTTGCCTTCCAGCACAGCCTGGTGCGTCTGCTGCTGGGCGGTCGCCAGGGCATACCGCTAGCGGCTCGCGCCTGGCTAGATGCCATGGTGACAGTGGGGCTACTGAGGCGGTTGGGGGGAGGCTATGGCTTTGGCCACGAGGAGTTGCGCCAGGCGATCGCGCCGGGCCAGCAGGGGGGCGATCGCTAAGCCAACCCGTTTCCCCATCCGACAGGCTGACTGGTACGTAAGATAAGTGAGTCAGGTAGTCGGGTAGTCCGGATAGTCAGGTAGTCAACCCTAGGCCTAGGCACCCCCAGGATGTGAATGCTGCTGAGAACGGCCCCATCTGACGCTCAGGCCGCTCTCAGCAGCATCCGCCAAACTTTGTATAGTCACAGGCTGTATAGCCAAACGCTGTATAAATCTGGCAAAGCTGGTACCTTGCATCGCTTACCCTAATCGTTAACCTTTCATCGGCAACTATGGCGTTTTTATCTAAGCCTGCTTTAAAGCCGACCGACAAGGCTACGCAGCCTCCCCAGGTGCGCTGGGCCACCCTGGTCATGGGGGGTACCGTCGGATTGGCCGCGGCCATTGTCGCCGCTTGGTTTGCTGGCGAATCCCAGATTACTCAAATTTTTGCCCAACTCCAAAGACTACAGAACCAGCCTCCCATGTGGCTAGAGGTGCCCATGGTGGCAGGCCAGTACTTGGTCGCCCCCACGGTGCTGCTGCTGCTGCTGGCCTACGGCATCACCCAGGTCTCCCCCCGACCTCGACCCTGGTCCCGGTGGATCGTCATTTGTATCTTGCTGGCGCTGCTGGGGCGATACCTGGTATGGCGTTGTCTGTCTACCTTAAATCTGGTTTCGCCCCTCCAGGGCACCTTCAGCCTGGGGCTGCTGGCCATGGAGTTGTTTGGCCTGCTCACCAGCATTTTGCAGCTATTGCTGCTGCTACGGGTGCGCGATCGCCGTTCCCAGGCCGACCAACTCGAGCAGGCCGTCATCGCGGGGCACTACCAGCCCTGGGTAGACGTGTTTATTCCCACCTACGACGAACCGGCGTTTATCTTGCGGCGCACCATCATCGGCTGCCAGGCGATGAACTACCCACGTAAAGCCATTTACCTGTTGGACGATACCCGCCGCCCTGAGATTGCCGCCCTAGCGGCAGACCTGGGCTGCCAGTACATGACCCGCCCGGATAACCGCCATGCCAAAGCGGGCAATTTGAACCACGCGATTCAGCAGACCCAGGGGGAGCTGATCGCCTCCTTTGACGCCGACTTTGTGCCCACCCGCAACTTTTTGTGCCGGACGGTAGGCTTTTTTCAGCAGGCGAAGGTGGGCCTGATCCAAACTCCCCAGAGCTTTTACAATGCCGATCCCATCGCCCGCAACCTGGGCCTAGAGGGGGTGCTCACCCCCGAAGAAGAGGTGTTTTATCGCCAAATTCAGCCCATGCGCGACGGCGTCGGCAGTGTTGTCTGTGCGGGTACCTCCTTTGTGGTGCGCCGCAGCGCCCTAGAAGCCATTGACGGGTTTGTCACCGAATCCCTGAGCGAAGACTACTTTACGTCGGTACGTCTGGCCGCCCAGGGCAACGACGTCATCTATCTCGACGAAAAGCTCAGTGCTGGGCTGGCCGCCGAAGACATTGCCGCCCAAGCCACCCAGCGCCTCCGCTGGGCTCAGGGCACCCTGCAAGCCTTTTTTATCCCGTCGAATCCCCTCACCATTGCCGGGCTGACTCCCTTGCAGCGGCTCGGCCATCTGGAGGGGCTGCTGCACTGGTTTAGCAGCATTCCCCGGATTGTTTTTTTGCTCATGCCCCTGGTCTACTCGTTCCTCCACGTAATTCCCATTCAGGCCACGACGCGAGAGTTGCTCTACTACTTTTTGCCCTACTACCTGATGCAGCTCACGGTGTTTGCCTGGCTGAATGAGCGATCGCGATCGGCTCTGCTGTCAGATATCTACTCGCTGGTGCTGGTATTTCCCATCGCGATCACCGTGGTTCAGTCCATGATCAACCCCTTCTCCAAAGGCTTTCAGGTCACCCCCAAGGGCACCTCCAGCCAGCGGTTTCAGTTTAACTGGCGGCTGGGCTGGCCCCTGGTGGTGCTGTTTGGGCTGACCGCCATTAGCCTGTGGCGCAACTTGGGGTTATGCCTGATGGCCGGTTGGGGCAGCGATGCCTACGTATTAACAGCGAAGGGGCTGGCCCTGGGCTGGCTGTGGAGCGCCTACAACCTGGCCATGATTGCCATCGCCCTGCTGATTTTGCTGGATGTACCCCGCCCCGACTCCCAGGTATGGCTGGACCTGCGCCGGGTGGTGAAGATCTCCCCGAAGGGCCTAGGCGAAGACCAGTCACCCTTCACCGCCAAAACCTGGTGGGGCATTACGACCCAGATGTCCGAGGCCGGGGTAGAGGTGGCGCTCACCCAGGGGGCTACCCCAGAGTTTCCCCTGGTGGCGGGCCTGGCGGTGGATCTAGAAATCGCCGAGGAGGCGATCGCCCTGGATGGCATCATCACCGCCACTGGTGAGGAGGGCGAGTTTCCCCACATTCGAGTGCAATTTGGCCCCATGCCCCCGGCCACCTATCGGGCCCTGGTCACCGCCCTATTTTGCCGCCCTGGTCAGTGGAAGCGGTGGAACAGCCCTGGCGAGCTGAAATCCCTCGGGCTGCTGCTGCAGGTCTTGTTCTGGCCGCGCTGGCTGAACCGCCGAGGCCCCCGGGCCGTACCGGTGGTGAAGGGATAAACGATTGGGGCCGAAACCCTTTATGATGGCGGCTATCACACTACCCGTCGGCCCCTGGCGCCCTTGCCGTTTCCCCTATGCAGATTACCTACGACCCCGATCGCGACATCCTGCAAATCGCCTTTAACACCAGCGAAGTGGGCGAGACCGCCCAGATTTCGCCCAATCTTATTCTCGACTACGACGACGATGGACTGCTTGTGGGGCTAGAGCTCCGCGAGGCCTCCCAACGGGTCGACAGCCCACTGTCGGTGACCTTTACCGTGGGCGACGCCGATCTCGAAAAGCCCCAGCCCTAGACCCACTACCTACTCCCTACCTCAAGTCATAGCCAAACAAATTCGGATCCACATCCCCCAGATTGAGATCGCTGAGGCCATACTCGGCCCAGCGGCGATCGACCAGGGCGGCGGTGTCCGGGTCGGGGATCAGTTCTTCGCTCCAGGGGCGATCGGTTTCGGGGTAGACCTTAGTAGTGGCGTCAATGCCCATGCGACTGCCCAGGCCAGGCCGTTCGGTGGCAAAGTCGAGGCGATCGAAGGGGTTATCGGGCAGAATGAACACGTCTCGCACGGGGTCAACCTTGGAGGTGACCGCCCACATCACCTGGCGGGGGTCGCGAATGTTGATGGCCTTGTCCACCACAATCACAAACTTGGTATAGCTGAACTGGGGCAGCGCCGACCAAAAGGCCAGGGCGGCCCGCTTGGCTTGGCCTGGGTAGGCCTTTTCGATCGAGAGCACCGCCGCCTTATAGCTCAACCCCTCCATGGGCAGGAAAAAGTCCTGAATTTCAGGCACCTGCTGCCGCAGGATCGGGTTGTAGATGCGGTTGAGGGCGATCGCCATCATGGCATCTTCCTTGGGGGGCCGACCGCTGAAGGTGGTCATGTAGATCGGATTTTTGCGGTGGGTTAGGCAGTGGAACCGCAGCAGGGGCGCGGCTTCATTGACACCGCCGTAGTAGCCAATGTGGTCCCCAGCGGGGCCATCCACAGCGGTGTCGCCGGGGGTGATGGTGCCTTCCAGGACAATCTCAGATTCGGCGGGCACCTCGAGATCCACGGTCTTGCACTTGGCCAGGTGGAGCCCTTTGCCCGCGTACAGGCCGGCAAACAGCCATTCGGACAGGTCAATGGGCAGCGGAGTGGCGGCGGCCATAATGACTAGGGGATGCACGCCGATCGCGATCGCCACCTCGAGGTTTTTGCCCATCTCAGCGGCTTTGCGCAGGTGGCGGCTACAGCCCCGCACCGACAGCCACTGCACCGTGGCCGTATTCTTTGACTGGAGCTGGAGCCGATACACCCCCACGTTGGGGATATTGGTTTCCGGGTCCTTGGTGATCATCAGCCCCAGGGTAATCACCCGATCGGCGTCACCGGGGTACACCCGCAGCAGGGGGATCCGGTTGAGATCCACCGCGTCGTCCTTCAGCACCACCTGCTGGCAGGGGGGCAGCAGATCGCGCATGGGTTTGGCCTTGACCACGTCGAAGAGCGCCTTACCCAAATCGATCGCCTGGGAAAACTGCTTGGGCGGGCGGGGCTGGTAGAGCAGCGCCAGCTTTTCGCCCAGGGTTTCCAGTTCGGCGGGGTGCTCCATACCCATGGCCCAGCACACCCGCTCTACGGTACCCAGCACATTGATGGCTAGGGGCATAGTGGCCCCCTGCACATGCTCAAACAGCAGAGCCGGGCCGCCGCCGAGCAGCAGGCGGTTGGCGATCTCAGCAATTTCCAGATCCGAACTCACGGCGGCAGAAATGCGGCGTAGCTGCCCCCGCTGCTCCAGCAGGGTCAAAAATTGCTGTAGGTTTTGTGCCATGGTGACGGAGAGTTGTAAACGAGTGTTAAGCCTACCCCCATTATGATAGAGAGTGGGATCGCTCCGGAACCGAGATTATGATCTGGGCCCAGATCTAATCCCAGCAAAGTAGTCGAGACAGCATGCGTTAGCGCCCCACTACTGCCACAATCAAGAGGCCATCTGGCAAAATAAGTATTCACCCTAAGGATTGATTGGTGCGATGGACAGGCGCAACCCCACCGGTTCCTCAAAGTCTATGGGCTGGCGGCTAGCTCTGGGTGGCCTGGGCTGCTTAGCCTTGGCCTCCGGGTGCAGCAACCGCCTCGACACAAGTACTGTAGAAGCCACCCTCAAGGCCGGCATTGAGCGCCAGGGCCGCCGTTTGTCGCTCAATGCAGTCCGCTGCCCCAGCGATGTGACCCGTCAAGCAGGGGCCTACTTCCGCTGCGTGGGCGAACTCAATCCCGAGGGCACGTTCACCATCAATGTCACCCAGCAAGACACCCAGGGCACTATCACCTGGGAGGTGCCCAATTCCAAGGCGCTGCTCAACCTGCCCAAGGTGGAAGACAGCATTCAACAGGGGCTGGCCAAGGCCTTTGGTAAACGGGCCCTGATCGACTGCGGTACGGCCACCTATCGGGTCAACTTGCCCGGCGATCGCTTCCAGTGCCAGGTTGTGGGCGGTATTGAAGCAGAGGCCACTAGCATTCAGTCGGTGCTGGTCAGCATTGACCCCGACGGCAATTTAAGCTGGCAAGAGCTTCGGGCTACCCCCGCCTTGGCTGCTCTCCCTGCGGCTAGCTCCCAACCGGTTACTCCCGCCGCCGGACAGGCGGCCCCAGGGACGACCGCTGCCCAGGTTAAAACCACGACGGTGACTGGCCCCACTGGGCGAGTTGTCAAGCAACCCTATATTCCTGGCGATGACGACTAGCTTGAAGCCTTAATCTTTTCTTAAGTCGCTAATTCCCATTTTTTAATTTGTGGAGCAACGGCTTTCGCTAGACTTACCGTGGTGGCAAGACCCGTTAGCAAAACCAACTCAATTTTAGTCCTGGACTATGACAACTGTTCTCGATTTTTTGATAAAGGGTGGGCCCGTCATGGTGCCCATTTTGGGCTGTTCGGTGCTGACCATTGCCCCCACCCTAGAACGGGCTCTGTTCTGGACTAAGCTGCTACGTCGAGAAAATCAGGTGGTCAATGCCGTGCTTGACGCCTCCCGCCGTGACCTGACCC
>JAIXUR010000001.1 GCA_027483425.1 Cyanobacteriota bacterium
AGACCCACCGCCACCACAAAGGCCAGGTGGTCGAGGCCAATCACCGGGTGGGCCAGGCCCGACACAAAGCCCTCGGTAACCGTGGTGGGCAAGTCACCCCCCATGGCGTGGTGGGCCAGACTGGGCAACGGCAGCAGCAGTAGAGCGGCCAGCGCTCCCACCAGCCCACGCCCCAGCCGATGCGACAGCAACTCCACCGAGATAGATTTCAATGCAGCAAAACGATTATTCATCCGTGCCTCGCAGACGAAACAGTACAATAGCGGCGATCGGCGGGCATTCTGGCTCAGCAAATGCGGCGGGCGTGGGATCACGCTGGCCACAATGGCCTCACAGCTGCGGGACAGCGGCAGTCTTGCACTACACTTTCCCCGTTTTCTCCGGTGGCTGATTCCCACCAGAACCGACAGCGCCCAAGCATCATAGCACCGGGAGGATCGGGCCCTGTCGCCGGTTCATCAATAGTCATCTTGCCTCCGTGGCCGAGGGGCGGGTGGAACCCTCATTCGCACCTCGTTCGCGCCCCGTTCACAAACGAGGCCCGAGCTAGGGCTTACTATGGGTGCGTTAGCCTCTAGCAAACCGCACCCCTGCCGCCAATGGTTTCATCGTCTCGATTGTCCCGGCAAAAAGAAATTATTGAAGTCGTGCTCAGCCACGGTTGGGACTCCATGCGGCGACTGCTGGTGGGGGGCAAAGCCGACGAGCCCGAGATTCCGCCCCCGGCGGTGCTGCGCAACATTCTGACCGATCTAGGGCCAGTGTACGTCAAGCTGGGTCAGCTGTTGAGCACCCGCCCCGACCTCATGCCCCCGGCCTACATCGAAGAACTTAGCACCCTGCAAAGCACCGTCCCCGCCGTCGACCCCGAGGAGATTGAGACCTACATTCGCCGCCACCTGTCGCGCCCCCCCGAGGAACTGTTTGAGCGGTTGGAGTATCGCGCGATCGCAGCGGGTTCCATTGCCCAAACCCATAAAGCGGTGCTCAAGGATGGCCGCCAGGTAGCCCTGAAGGTCCAGCGCCCTGGCATTGACCGCCAGGTTGAGCGCGATATGACCCTGATTCACGACATTGCTCGGCTGGTGTCGTCGACCCAGTTTGGCCAGCGCTACAACGTGGTCGATCTGGCCGAAGAATTTGCCGAGGCCATCAACGCCGAACTCGACTTCACCACCGAGGCTGGCTACACTGACCAACTGCGACGCAACCTGTCTAAAAGCTCCTGGTACGACGCTAAGCAGCTGATTGTGCCGCAGATTTATTGGGATCTGACCAACTCAAAAATCATGGTCATGGAGTGGCTAGAGGGCACCCCGCTGCTCAAGGCTAACCTGCGGGCCGAGGATATCCATAGCACTGACAGCGGTCTGCGAAGCGCCGCCACCACCCTGCTGTTTCGAGCCTTTTTTAAGCAGTATTTTGTCGATGGCTTCTTCCACGCTGACCCCCACCCCGGCAACATCTTTTACCTAGACGATGGTCGCCTGGCCCTGCTCGACTGCGGCATGATGGGCCACATGGATCCGCGCACCCGCAACACCATGACCGAAATGGTGCTGGCCATTGTTAACTGCGATGCCCAGCGGTGTGCCCAGCTGACCCTGCAACTGGCAGAACCCCTCAAGCCTGTTAACCTGGCCCGCCTCGAGAGCGACTATACCCGTCTGCTGGGGCGCTACTACGGGCTCAGCCTAGAGCAGCTCAACACCGCCGAAATTTTTGGCGAGATTTTGTCCGCAGGCATTCGCAACAACCTGCGCTGGCCCGCCAATGTGGGCCTGTTCGCCAAGTCCCTGGCCAACCTGGAGGGGGCCGCCCGCCAGTTTAATCCGGGCGTCAACCTGATCGACGAGGTACGCCCCCTGATGGTTGACCTCTTTCGTCAACAGCTGGTGGGCGACGACCCGATCCAGGCACTGCTGCGCACGGGGCTAGAGTTTCGCAACCTGTCCCTGAGTTCGCCGCGCCAGTTTGGCTTTTTGCTCGATCGCCTCAGTTCAGAGCAGCTCAAGTTTAGTCTCAGCATTCAGGGGGTTGACGACCTGCGTCGCAGCATTGACGATGCCGCCAACCGCCATGCCTTTAGCACCGTGGTAGCGGCCCTGATTGTGGGGGCGGCGATCGTGGCCACCGGGCGACAGTCCTCCCAGGGGCAGATTCTCACCATTATTTTGTTTGTGGCGGCCAGCTTCTTTGGACTGTGGCTGCTGTTTAGCATTGTGCGCCCGCGGCGGCGGCGGTAAGGCCAGGGCGGTCAGGCCAGGACGGTCAGGCTTGTGACCCAAACCAGATTCCCCAAACCAGTTGCACCTTACCCAGGGTGAGGTGCAACTGGTTTGGGGTGTCTTGAGCACAGTGTTCACCCGGCTAGCCAGAATCACGATGTCCCGCTGGATGCGGCGTTATGGGTGTGGCGTTAACCGTTGCGATCGCACCCCAGGTTTCAGTTTGCAACAATTTCCCTAAACCTCTCAGCATTCAGATAGTCTTAAAGAATCGATAATCTTCTCTTAATCTTTTCTTAGCCGTGCCTTACCAATTCTGGGTGATTCCAGTGCTGATGGGGGCTGTAGCCCTAGGTCCTGTTCAGGCCGTAGCCTCGGAAACTGTGCCTCCGGTGCATGCGATGCAAGCTGATCAGGCCGATCGGTCATTTCGGCAGGGGCAGTTGCAACGCCGCAAAGGCCATCTGGAGGAAGCCCTGGTGCTCTACACCGAAGCGATTGCCCTTAATCCAGAGCATGTGCTGGCCTACGTGGCGCGCGGGGGCATTTTGGGGGAGCTAGAAAACTACACCGCGGCGATCGCCGACTACGATGCCGCCCTTGCTCTCAACCCCGAACTAGCCGGGGCCTATGGTGGACGTGGGCTCGCTCGCTACCGCAACGGCGAAACCACCGCTGGAGCACAGGATCTACTCTATGCGGCCCGCATGTATCGCGCCCAAGACCGACCCAACGAGTACTTCAGCACGCTACGGATTATCCAGCAGCTTGATCCCTGAGGAATGGATTTAGGCTTTTTGGGCTTTGTACTTGTCTTTAAACAGGGCTTGCTGAATGTTGTGGTCGACCATGGGGGCGGGATAACCGGCGCGATCGCGGTCTGAAATCTTGCCCGTCACCAGTGAGCCAGTATCCACCGACCGCAGTTCTGGCACCCACTGGCGAATGTACTCGGCCTCGCTGTCAAACTTTTGGGCCTGGCTGGCGGGGTTAAAAATCCGCAGGGGCTTTGGGTCCATGCCGCTGGAGGCGCTCCACTGCCAGCCGCCGTTGTTAGCGGCCAGGTCGCCGTCTACCAGATGCTGCATAAAATACCGTTCGCCCCACTGCCAGTTAATGATTAAGTCTTTGGTCAGAAAGCTGGCCACAATCATGCGGCAGCGGTTGTGCATCCAGCCGGTTTCGTTGAGCTGGCGCATGGCGGCATCCACCATGGGGTAGCCGGTGCGGCCCTCGCACCAGGCCTGGAACTGGTCTTCGTTGTTCACCCAGGGAAACTGTTTCAGAGGTGCCCGGTAGGGGCCATCGGCCAGCTCCGGGAAAAAGTACAGCACATGCTGGTAAAACTCTCGCCAGGCCAACTCCTGCTGCCAGGTTTGTACATTCCCACGGGTCTCATCGCTGCGGCTGCGCTGGTAGGCCTCAGCGGCGGTGGCCCACACGGTGCGGATGCCCACGGCCCCAAACTTTAGCGCCGCGCTGAGTCTAGAGGTGCCATCCACCCAGGGAAAATTTCGCTGCTCGTCGTAGGTGCTAATGCCCGCCGGATCATCCTGGCCAAAGGCCGCCAGCCGCTCCAGGGCCGCCCCTTCCCCCGGCTCGATGGGAAAGCCCTGATCCCAGCTAAAGCCCAGGTCTTGGGCGCTGGGTAGATCGATGCAGCCGGCAGTTTTGGCCGCCTCAGTTTGCTGGGCGCTCAAGGAGCGCAACCCCTCGGGGGCGGGGAGGGGCTTTCCTTTAGGTTGCTTCACCCAGTTGCGCCAGAAGGGGGTGTAGACCTGGTAGGGGGCACCGGCACCGGTGCGCACCTCCCCCGGCGCGTGGAGCAGCTGATCCCAAAAGGTGGTGCGAAACTCAATGCCCGCCGCCTTCAGCGCCTCGACCACCTGGGTGTCGCGCTGGCGAGCATAGGGTTCCACATCGCGGTTCCAGTAGACGGCGGCGGCACCCAGGGCCGTGGCCAGGGCTGGAATTTTTTGGCGGGGATCACCCTGTAGCACCAAGAGTTGACCGCCCGCTGCGGTGTAGCGGGTCTGGAGATCGCCCAGGCAGCCGATCATATAGGCCACCCGCGCTGGGGCTACGGCATTGCCCTGGAGCAGACTGGGGTCGAGGCAAAACACGCCGATCACCTGGGAAGTGCGATCGCGCGCCGCCGCCAGGCCCACATTATCCCCCAGACGCAGATCGCGACGGTGCCAAAACAAAACTAAATCGACCATACAGCCAGGGTGGCCTTCCTCAGCCAACGGGTTTTAGTATAACGACATTCGCCCCCTGGGTTAGGCAGCTTCTATGATTGGGGCAGATCCCGCCCCTAGGCGGCTAGCTATGACCTAGTTATGAAAAGGAGAACCCATGCTGCAAAACAAACAGATCATCATGCGTACCTTCAATGGCTACCTCGACTTTTTGGCTGAGCGCCAGCCAGACCTCTCCCCAGAGGCAGCCTGCCAGGTCGCGGCCCTGCTCACCCAGGCAGAGTTTAACCTCCAAATGGCTGAAGCGTTCCCGAAGGTCTAGGGGCTAGGGATCGCACTCGCCATGGCCTGCCCTATGACGTCACCCAAGTCATTCAGGCCCATGGTCAGCCTTTGCCGGGGCAGGCTGACCCTAGGACTCGAACCCAGGGCCTAGGTCTCCCAACCCTCCATAGCCCTAGGATCTCGCGGGCGGCGGGCTAGAAGCTGGCCTCCCGAAATACCCCTGGGATTCCGGTCAGGGAGTCCTGGGATCCTTGAAAAATATAAGCAAACCCGTCCATTACTCAGGAGTCTGATTACGAATCCCGTTCAACCAGGGACGAAAAAGGCAAGACAGGCTTCAGGTTTTCCCTTAGTATCAAAGTTGTGTTAGATCTGCCCAGAGCAAATCCTAGAAACCTTATTTCAAGGGTGTTCTGTGGTCTATCGATCGACGTGGAATCTGTATTTGACGAGAGGATAGCAACATGGCAAGCTACAAGGTTACGCTGATCAACGAGGCAGAAAACCTCAACAAAACCATCGAAGTTGAAGACGATACCTATATTCTTGACGCCGCTGAAGAGCAGGGTCTAGATCTGCCCTACTCCTGCCGGGCTGGGGCCTGCTCCACCTGTGCTGGTAAAATCACCTCTGGTACCGTTGACCAGTCTGACCAGTCCTTCCTGGATGACGACCAAATCAGCGCTGGCTACGTGCTGACCTGCGTTGCCTACCCCACCTCTGACTGCACCATCAAAACCCACCAGGAAGAAGAGCTCTACTAGAAAGATCCCTATTCCTAACGCCCAAGGGCCGCAGGATAGGAATTGAAGAGAGCTTTAAACCCTAAAAAGGGGATGCTTAGAGAACTAAGCATCCCCTTTTTAGTCAGCAGGGAGAGCTATTTGGCTGCCGCCAGACATTCCTCCACCAGGGCAGCCACCTTATCGACGTTCTGCCAGCCCAAAATCTCGGTTACTTTCTTCTCCAGATTTTTGTAGGAGCGAAAGAACTCGGCGATTTCATCGAGCCGGTGGGGGGATACGTCATCCAGCGACTTAACCCCGGCATAGCGGGGATCCTTGGCGGGCACGCAGAGAATTTTCTCGTCGCGATCGCCGCCGTCGATCATCTCCAGCATGCCGATGGGCCGGGCTGCGATCACACAGCCTGGAAAGGTGGGCTGATCCATCATCACCATGCCATCGAGGGGGTCGCCATCGTCCGCCAGGGTGTTGGGTACAAAGCCGTAGTCGCAGGGGTATTGCACCGACGAAAACAGCACCCGATCCAGACTAAAGGCATTTAAATCCTTGTCGAACTCATATTTATTTTTGCTGCCGCCAGGAATTTCCACCAGCACGTTAATCAGTCCAGGCTCAGGCTGGGCTGGAATACGGGATAGGTCCACAACGCTACTCCACTCAATAAAAAGCTAAGTTTCCAGAGACAGAAAGGATCCCTAAAGCCCAGATTTAACCCCAGGGTGCACCCCAGGGCGCTATTGTTGGGCCCAAGTAAATGCCCTTCCGACATAGTATTCTACGGGGCAGTGGCCTATTTTCCGCATGGCTTGTCCAACCACAATCAAACTTGAGGGCCGGTGTAAAGCTAGCGATCGCCCCAACGATGCTTCTCACAAGGCTGTGGGTGTCCCCTAGCGCTCCGTTGAAGCGGGCACCGTGAAGGCGGGTGGTGTCTTGAGGTCTGCCGTCGTCGTCGAGAAATGGGAAACGACAAACAGCGGCAGAGTCAGCGTCAATAACGCAATTAAGATACCCAATACGTTGGACGACGGACTAGGGGGTTCCCCCGCAGGGGTGTCAGGTTGACTGGCAGAATCCATACAGCACAATAATTGAAATCAACAAAGGATGATGTTTGAGGTCAGGGCCAAGGCCTCGAAAGCTCAAACCATCCCATCTATCCAACCAGCAAAGCCAGCAGGGGTAAGCCTCAATTGGGTCTCAACTGAAACCACCCTAGCCAGGCATTCGTCTTGAACGCATTATCGACGATGCTGCGGTGGAAAACGGTTCTATCGAAACCATATGCAAGGTTATAGCAATCAACCCATGACATGGATCAGCTTTTAGGCTTAAATCGATGGTCTGAGTTGAGCCTATAGGTTTAAACCCCCAAACGTTTAAAACACTTACAAACCTAGCATTCCTGACTGTTTGGATAAATTACGGATATTACGCTAAGGGAGATGGGGCCCCCTCAGTCCCTCAGCCCCTGATCCTCCAGCAATTGGCGAATGGCCCTGAGCTCCTGCAACATTTGTCGCATCAGGTCTTGGGTGACGGTCTCTTCGGGGGTCTGGACTTGAATGGTGGGGTGGAGCCCCAGCACTTCTTCGGCAAACCGGCGGACCTCCTGGGGACGAAACTCCAGGGGGCCATCTTTGTCGCGGCGCACCTCGGGGTTGAGCTTGCCTTGGTCGTAGGGAGGGTTGAGAACATCTGGATGGGTATTGGCGTAGCGGTACACCGAGGCCCGCGATCGGTTGAGGTATTTCTGCACATCGTCCACCGACAGCAGGGGCGTGATCGCTTCGGCGGGTGATTCCGTCCATCCCGAGGGGGATAGATCGGTCGGGGGGAATGCCTTCGATCGAGAACTCAATGAATCTGGGCGGGCGAAGATCGGATCAGAGGTCATGGCGCTAGCAGTAGCAAATCTGTGGCTACTCTACCAGGTTCATCCCAGCTCGGCTCAGTCCGTAAAGGAGCGTACCAAAGGGCGATCCCATTGGAGTAAGGTGTGTTAAAACCTTGGCAGGGTTAACTATGGAGTCGGTGTGAAGGGCGATCGCAAGCAAGCTCGGCGACGAATTCGGTGGCGCAATCTATCGGGTCTAGCCGCTGTGATGTTCGGGGTAGGGGCGATCGCTGGGTTGACGGCATCGCGATGGTCACCGACCTCCCCCGACCCGACCTGGAGCACCATCACCCCGGTGCTTACCCCCAGCGCTATACCCCAGCCCCTGCTCTTTAATGGCCGCCCCCACCTCGACCCCCTACCCGAGTTTGGAGAATTCTGGGAATGCCAGGTGGTCGTCATTGGTGGATCCCTAGGGGGCGTAGCGGCGGCGGCCCACGCCATGGCCAGTGGGGCGACCACCTGCCTGATCGAAGCGGCCCCCTGGTTGGGAGGCCAGATCAGCGCCCAGGGCGTCTCAGCCCTGGATGAATCGCTCAGAATGCGCCAGGCTAATAATCTGTCCCCCAGTTGGCAGCGGTTTCGGGGGATTCTCAAACAGCAGGTCGTTGACCTGCCCGCCTGGAGCCCCGGCGAGCTCTCGCGATCGGTCGGCGAGATCAACAGCTGCTGGGTTGGCACCCTGTGCTTTCCCCCCGAGGCCGGGGCCAAGGCCTCCGAGCAGTTTTTGACCGACACCAACCCCAGCGCCCCGGCCAGCCGCTGGGCCACCATGACCGCCTTCAAGGGGGCCGAGTTTGACCCCACTGGCCGTCGCATTACGGCGGTATACGCCGTGCGACGCATTCCTAAAGACCCAGACTATATCCCCAAGGGGCAGCTGTCTGTGGAGCTGGCCGAGTGGTACAGTTGGTCGCCCACCACCGACTTTGATCGGGTGCCCGTGAAGCTCCAGCCGCCCCCGGGCGATCGCATGATCGTCATTGACGCCACCGATACCGGCGAACTGGTGGCCTGGGCTAAGGTACCCTACCGGGTTGGGTCTGAGTCCCAGGCCACCACGGGCGAACCCAACGCCGCCAGCTTCGACAACCCCGACTGCACCCAGGCCTTTACCTATCCCTTTGCCGTCGGTATCTACAATGACGGCGGCGACAGCCTAGCGGCCCTGTCGCGGCTCCAGCCCACCTACGGCCTCCACGAACACCAAGCGGGCTATGACCTCGAAGGCTTTCCGTTTTTTACGGGCAAGAGCATGTTTCACTACCGGCGCATTGTCAGCCAGACCCGCAACAACCCCTACATTGGCCGCCCCGCTCCCGGCGACATCTCGATGATCAACTGGAACCAGGGTAACGACTGGAACTGGATGGACCCACCGCTGGTGCTTAACGAAGCCGACCTGGAGGCCGCGGGTCAGCATCAAAACTGGATGGGGGGGTTGTCGCAGTCGGCCCTCAAGTTTGGGGAAGAGAACGCCCTCACCTTTGCCCGCTGGCTGCTCGAGACCCAGACTGACTATCCCTTGGCTTACCTCTACGGCCCCGACAGCCCCATGGGCACCCGCTCGGGCCTCAGCATGGTGCCTTACTTCCGCGAGGGGCGACGCATTTTGGGCCGAGCGGCCTACGGCCAAGAGGCGTTCATGATTCGCGAAAACGACCTGCGCTACAACTTTCCGGAGCAGCGCGACTTTAGCCCAACCGCCGTCGGTCTGACCCACTACGCCATCGACATCCACGGCTGTCGCTACCGCAACTGGTACCCCTCGGGAGATGCCGTCAGCGCCCCCGCCCAAGAACCCCGGGTTAAACCCGTACAAATTCCCCTGGAGAGCCTGATCCCCCAGGGGGTCGATAACCTGCTGATCGGAGGTAAGGCCATGGCGGCCACCCACATCGCCAATGCCTCAACCCGCATCCACTATGGCGAGTGGCAGGTGGGGGCCGCCGCCGGGGTTACGGCTGGCTGGCTGGTCTCCCCCAATACGCCGGTGAAGGATCCCGCCGAGGTGGTTCCCAGTGGTTATATGGGGTCTTTGCAGGAGGTGATGAGGCTGCAGGGATTACGAACGCAGTGGTAGGTGCTTGGCAGTCCCTTAACTGTTTTCTAAGGCCGCATTAAACAACGAAAACACCTGCCGACAGCATCGCCGTAGCCGTTCGCGGCAGGTGGGATCGGGGGTGTCTTCCCCCGAGAAGGCCCAGTTGTCAATGGTGGAAAGGCTCCAGCGCTTGCCTCGGTGGTCAAACCCAGCCAGGTCAAGGCCGATTACTCTGCGCTCTTCCCTGGGCAGCGGTTTTTGACCTTCTCCCAGGTCTGGGTCGGTATACAGCCGAATTTGCACCAGCAAACTGCGACACTGAAATAAGCGACTCACGCCGGGAAAATGAAATCCCACATCGATCGAGTCGGGATCGACTAGGTCGCGGGTATCGGGGTCGTTGGCCCAGGGTTTGAGGTCGGCCCGCAGATCTGGAAACTCTGCTTTAAAGAGACCCACCACGGCGGCAATTTTGCTGGCAAACTCGATGCTGTTAGCCTGTTCTGCTGCGTTCACGCGACCTGCAACGGTATAGGGGAGCCTTAAGCATAGATCAGGGCTCCGATTTCAACAGTTAAGTGGGTAACGGTAACTGAGTCACGGCTAGGTTGAGCCGGGCGGCCTCGACCCGGCAACGGGGAGCCCCCAGGGGGCCGCAGGCTGTCGATGTCCTAGGGGGCAGGAACCAGCGCCCCGCTGCAGATATCCAGCATGCGATTGTCGTTCTCGCTCAGGGTGTCTAGGGCGTAGAAGCCGCTGAGACTAAAGGGGGTGAGCGGGTTTGACAAGTCCGCACTGGCCACAGAGGTGTCGTTGGCCAGTGCGATGCTGTAGGGATAGGATTCCTGGCTGTAGCTATCAACAACGGTCATGGCCAACTCGTTTCCCTGCACCTGCCCGTGAAAGCAGTCAAAGGACGAATTTGGGAAATACAGGGCACCGTAGACGCGATCGCCGGTGCGCTCTAGCACCACATACCCGAGCCCGGCCTGGTCGGGTTCGGGGGCTTGGCCAAAGAGATAACGGCCAGAGCTGGTGGGCAGGTTCGTGGCCTGGGCCATGGCGAGGGGCTCAGCCTGGGCCTGGGGAGTAGCGGCTACTAGCGTAGTGGCGGCGGCTAGGGCGAAGAGCCCGGCACCAAGGCGCTGGCGATGGGGCAGTCCCTGGCCCTGAAATAAACGGGTCAATGAAGATAACAGCGTGGATTGAAGCCTAGAAATACCCATCACAATTACCCCCTTTAATTCAGTACTGGCCGATGCCAAGGGTGCAAGGTTATTGGCAGGCATCAAAATCTGCCGCGACAGGGGTAATCTTTTGATTTCCCTATAGCGAACCTATGAGCCTTTTATAACCGTGCCAGGCTTAGCTTCTAACCTTAATGTAGTAGACGAAGTCTGTCTGGATTGAACCTTCTGCGATAACCGTAACAACTCTTTGTTGAATAGGGCTTAGCCCGCCTCAGCGAAGGATTTAGCGATCGCGCTCCCGGTCCACTTGGTAATGTTTTAAAGGAATTCCCCGAGCCGTACATCCCCCCTAGTGCCAGCTTGAAAATTGGCTAGGTCTGTCTCTATCTCTAGGTAGAGGGCCCCAGAGTCTTGACGGTTTGCCCCCGCCACCCAAAACCTATCGGGCCAGAGCCTACCGAGCGTCGAACAAGCAGGGTAAAATTGCTAGGAGGCTGGTTGAACTGGGTATTCCCTGGTGCTATGGGCCCTCTGGCTACCGTCAGTAGCCTGGGATATGGGCCCTGGGATATAGGCCCTGGGGTATGGGTTACCCCGAGCCCCTGACCAGGATCGAGGACGACGCTCTCGGATGTTTTAAATAACCTCTG
>JAIXUR010000199.1 GCA_027483425.1 Cyanobacteriota bacterium
AGTTAGGAGTTAGGAGTTAGGAGTCGGAAGGGGGATGCTTATCTTGGCTGGGGCCGCATTTCTGGTGTTGGGTTGGTTCCGTTGAGAGATTTCGGGTCAAACCTGAGTTCTCGTAGGTTGGGTGCAGCGGAGCGAAACCCAACAGCGGCTAGTCTTGTTGGGTTCTGCTATCGCGCCACCCAACCTACAAATTTAGAATTGACAGACCACTAGGTTGTGAGTTGAGAGAGTAACCACCGATGAAAGCCGTTGCCCTGACCCAGTATTTGCCCATTAGCGACCCGGAGTCGCTGTTTGACATCGACCTGCCCCAGCCTAGCCCTAGGGGGCGCGATCTGCTGGTGCGGGTCGAAGCGGTGTCGGTGAACCCGGTTGATACCAAGGTGCGCGCCCCCAAAGCCACGGTAGAGCCGACCCCCAAGGTGCTGGGCTACGATGCAGCGGGCATTGTCGAAGCCGTTGGCGATGGGGTGATGCGGTTTAAGCCGGGGGATACGGTGTACTACGCCGGAGACATTACCCGGCCTGGCTCCAATGCAGAGTTTCAGTTGGTGGATGAGCGCATTGTGGGGCATCGCCCCCGCACCCTGTCCGTGGCTGAGGCGGCGGCGCTACCCCTAACGACCATTACCGCCTGGGAAGCCTTGTTTACCCGTCTGGGCATTAGCCGGGGCGGTAGCCACCGGGGGCAATCGATTCTGATCATCGGCGGGGCCGGGGGCGTGGGTTCTATCGCCATTCAGTTGGCCAAGCTGGCCGGGCTGGTGGTGATTACCACCGCATCGCGCCCCCAGTCCCAGGCGTGGGTAATGGCCCTGGGGGCAGACCACGTGGTTGACTACAGCGAGGCCATGATTGAAGAAATGGCCCGGCTGGGGTTTCGCGAGGTCGATTTCATCGCCAACTTCAACAATACCGATGCCTACTGGGGGGTGATGTCGGAGCTGATTCGGCCCCAGGGCAGCATTGTGGGCATCGCCGGGAACCGCGACCCCCTCGATTTGAACGTGCTCAAGAACAAGAGTGCCACCTTTGTGTGGGAGTTTATGTTTACCCGGTCGATGTACCAAACCGCCGACATGGCTGACCAGGGCAACTTGCTCGACGAGGTGGCGGCGCTGATCGATGCCAAAAAGCTGCGCACGACCCTGGGGCAAACCCTATCGCCGATCAATGCGGCCAACCTGCGCCAGGCCCACGCCCAGGTGGAGTCGGGGCGCACCATTGGCAAGCTGGTGCTGGTGGGGTGGGGGTAGGTCTGGGGCTATTTCACGAAGACGCGGCCATCGGCTTCGATGGTGATGCTGCGATCGCTGGGTTCATTGGGGGGGCTATACACCTCGACTCGTAGGGTGGTGGGGGTGGGGCGACCCAGGCGGGCGCGCACCGGTAAGTTTTCGCTCGACCAGAAGAAGATCGAGGGGTTGGGCTGGGTGCTCCAGCCCATCTGGAGTTCAAGGGTGTTGCCGGTGTAGAGGATGCGGGGGCCGACCAGGGGCGGCTGCTCTAGGCTAATGGGTTGGTTGCCAACGTTGATGACCTGGATGGTGATGCGATCGCCCGGCGTAAACTGGATCTGCCCTGACCCGCAGTTGACGGTGCAGGGTGCTGCCACAGCGGGCAGGCTCAGCATCCAGGCCGCTAGGCCAGCCAAACATCCCCCAATCAAAAAGCCAGACAGCAAACGCTTCTTCACAGCAACGATCCTCACAGGAAAACTGATCTTTTGTTGTAATCGCTACAGGGCTACCCTGGAGCCCTGTCTACACATCTCGTAGGAATTGGGTCGGCTTCAACTACCACTGACCTTGGCTATACTTCAGGTACGTGGTTTCAACCTGCACCTATGACTGAACCCTCTGCCAGTCTGCCTATCCAAACAGAGCTTATAGACGATACCCAGTCACTAGCTAAGGAACTTGGAGTTTCTTGGAGCCAGTTGCTTACCCTTGCTCTGCAACAGTTTATTCAGCGCTACCGCAAACAACAAAACTTGGTGGAGCGTATCAACGCTGCCTATGCAGATGAATCTGAGCCAGAGGAAGCCAACCTTTTGCAAGCTATGCGCTCTAGTCATCGCCGTATTGTCGAAGGCGAATGGTGATCAGTCAGGGGGATGTCTACTGGGTTGACTTGGGTGAGCCAGTTGGGTCAGCGCCTGGTTTTCTTCATCCCCATGTTGTCATTCAAAACGACGCGTTTAACCGCAGCGACATTAGAACTGTTGTTGTCTGTGCGTTAACGTCAAATCTAAAGCGGGCTGCTGCTCCTGGGAATGTGCTTTTAGATGTGGGAGAGGCCAATCTTCCCAAACAAAGTGTGGTTAACATTTCGCAGGTTTTTACTGTTGACAAGAGTCAGCTAGGCGAAAAGATTGGCCTGCTATCAACCAGAAGAGTACGTCAGATTCTCGATGGGGTTCAGCTTTTGCTAGACCCCATCGAACTAAACGATTGGGAAAGCTGAATAGCTCTAGAAGCTTGCTCTACTTTGGAAATATGGGCGTAGGCAGAGTGAGTTACTCGGTGGGTACTGTGACCATGCGCGACTCAATGCCGGCCCACACCTGCGGCGACACCCGCACCGCCGCCTCTTTGCAGCGAATCATGAGTTCTAGAGTG
>JAIXUR010000212.1 GCA_027483425.1 Cyanobacteriota bacterium
CCCCTAGACTTCGCCAGTGACGCCCGCTTTCCCAACAACCGAGGCGTCGTCGTCAGCAACGCCACCATCCACGACAAGGTGCTAGAAGCCCTAAAGTAAGGCTCCGGGGAGTAGGGGCTGAACACTAGCCAAAATCCGTCCGCACCCGGGGCCCCACTCCTGCCTCAGCCCCTCATCAGTGCGTCACCAACTGCTCCAGCTGCCTCCTAGCTCCTGACTCCTGACTCTTGACTCCTGACTCCTGACTCCTAACTGACAATCTTTTCGATTTGCTGCCAGAGAGTGAAGGGATTAAACGGCTTAGTGATCACCCCCGCGATCCCCATCTGGGCGAACTGGCGGCGATCGCGGGGGAGCACCCGCGCCGTCAGTAAAATAACCGGAATTTTGGCCGTAGAGGGTTCGGCCCGGAGCTGGGCAAAGCATTGGTATCCATCCATATCGGGCATGGAGACATCCAGGAGCACCAGATCGGGCTGCTGAGCCTGCACCAGCTGTAGCCCTTCTAGGGCGGCGGCGGCAGTGCTGACCTGCCACCCGGCATATTTCACCAGAGCGGCTTGAATGACGGTTCTGAGGTCTGCTTCATCGTCGATGACAACAATTCGTTTTGTCATGGCCGTTTTGTCATGGTTTGGAGGGTTTAGTCAGTCCAATTCACGGGGCCAATTCACGGGGCCAATTCACGGGGATGGGGAGATCCGACGCCGTCGGCGCAGGTATTGATCAAGGCGAGTTCGCAGCATCGCTTCGGGTACTGGTTTGGCGAATACCTCATCGGCTCCAGCGGCAAAGGCCTGCTGCATTAAGTCCGCATCGTTGGGGGGAGCCATCACCAGAATCGGTAGGTCACGGTAGATGGCATCTTGGCGAACGATTTTACAGAGTTCAAGGCCGTCATAGCCGGGCATAGCCGCCGCTAGCAGCAACAGATCCGGATTCACGGCTTTCAGCAGCGTCCAAAACTGGCTGGGATGCAGTAGGCAAGTGGTCTGAATGCCCTGGGTCAAGAGTAGCCCGCTCAGCCCTTGCAGGGCGATCGGGTCACTATCGACAATCAGGGCCGTGGCCGGGGAGATCGGCACCTCGGCCAGCACCTGGGTGACCATGGCTAACAGGGTCGTGGCCTGCAGCGGTTGGCTGACAAACCGCTGCACCCGGTAGGGGGTAACGGCGCGTCTCGCCTCCAGGCTGTCTTGGTCAGCCAGCACCACAATGGGCAATGTAGGGAAATCGGTGTTCAGGTCGGCTAGGAAGGCTAGGGTCTCAGCCGGTGCGGTGGGGCCCAGGGCAACGACGATCGCATCGGGTACCTGCTCCGCCAGGCGATGGTAGGCCGTAGCCCGATCTGGCAGGGGGGTCAGGGTCACGCCTAGGTCAGCGGCGGCGATCGCCAGCGCCTGGCCAAACTTCGGCTCAGAGCGTTGCCCATCACCCACCATGAAAATCTGGGCTGTTCCAGGGCTGGCTAGGGCTATCGGCTCAAAGCTAGGCGGTTGGTTGAGCCGCTGGTGCAGGGTCTCTAGCAGGGCCGCCAGCCGCTGGGCCTGCTCGGGCTGGAGCGGAAAAGGTTCACTCAGCAGGTGCTCGATCGCCCGCATGGTATCCGACCCCTGGCTGTAGCCAAAGGTGCCTAGGCTGCCGGTCAGGCGATGGGCCAGGGCCAGGGCCTCGGCCTGGTGCTCGGCAGTGAGCTGCCCCTGGCCAAGAGCCGCTTGGGCGGTCTCGAGCACCGCCAGGCGCTCCGTCAGGTTGGCCTGAAACTGAGCGGACACCTGCTCCAGGGTGAGGCCGGTCTCGGCCTGAGCGGTCTCGGCCTGGGGCGGGTCGGCGGGTACCGGGGGAAGGAGCTCCTCAGGCAGCGGTTTGAGACGATAGCCTGACCCGTGGAGGGTTTCCACGGGGTCGTAGGGCACCCCGGCCGCTTTCAGCTTGCGGCGCAGGTCTTTGATCAGGTTGGTGACCGTGGGCTCGGAGGGCACCTCATCGATGCTCCACAGCTTGTCGATAATGCCGCTGCGGCTGAAAATACGCTTCGGGTTGCGCAAAAACAGTTCCAGAATGGCGTATTCCTTAGGGCTCAGGCTAATGTCTTGCTGGGCATAGGTGACCTGCCTGAGCACCGTATCTAAGACCAGCTCGCCCCAGTGCAGCGCATTGGTGGTGATGGCAGGAGTCGGGCGACGCTGCAATGCCCTGAGCCGGGCCAGCACCTGCTGGGGGTCAAAGGGTTTGGTGACATAGTCGTCGGCCCCCGCATCTAAGCCGGTGACAACGGCAGTGGTGGTAGCCTGGGCCGTCAGCATCAGAATGGGAGTGGTGCAGTGCCGATCCCGAAGTTGGCGACAGACCGCAATACCATCCAGCTTGGGCAGCAGCACATCCAGCACAATCACGTCATACTCCCACTCGGCCACCATGGCTAGGCCCATTTCGCCATCGGTGGCAATGTCGATGACGCAGTTGTGCTTCGACAGCGTAGCCGCCAGCAGAGCCGCCAGATCCGAGTCATCTTCGACCACCAAAACCTTCATCGCTCCTCCTCACCGGCTAAGGGCAGCGTGACGTAAAAGGTACTACCCTCGCCCACCACACTCTCGGCCCAGATCTGGCCACCGTGCTTTTCGACAATGGTTTTACAGATCGCCAGCCCCAGCCCAGTGCCCCCCTTCTGGCGCGAATCGACCGACTCCACCTGCTGAAAGCGGTTGAAGATGCTCTCTAGCTTGTCAGCGGGAATGCCACGGCCCTGGTCGGTGATGGAAAGAAGAAGGTGAGGTGAGGCGAGAAATTTTGAATTTTGAATTTTGAATTTTGAATTTTTGAGCGGGGTACGGGGCTGAGCCGCTATAGCTCTGGGGTGGGTGATGGGTGGCTGGGGGTAGCGGCCACGGCATGGGTCGTCGGCTTCTATCTCCTGACCCCTATCTCCTATCTCCTGACTCCTATCTCCTACCTCCTGCCCCCTCACCACCACCCGGCGCCCCGGCGCCGAGAATTTGATCGCATTGCTGAGCAGGTTGGTGAGGGTTTGGATGATCGCGTCGGGGTCGACGTAGATGTGGGCAGCGCAGGGTTCCCAGACCAGGTGTACCTGGGCTTGGTCGGCGAGGGGTTGGAGGGTTTCGATGGAGCTCTGCACCAGGTCGGCGATGGGGTAGGGTTCGATGGCAAAGTCGTCTTGGCCCGATTCCAGCCGTTCTAGATCGAGAATAGCGCTGACCAGGCGCACTAGGCGTTCGGTGTTGGTTTGGGCAATGCGCAGCATCTGGGCGGCCTGGTCGGGGTCGTCGTCAAAGGCGCCGGCGGTGAGCATCACCAGGGCACTTTGAATGGCGGTCATGGGGGTGCGCAATTCGTGGCTGACAATGCCGATGAATTCGTCTTTGAGGCGGTCGATTTCGTAGCGATCGCTAATGTCCTGGGCCGTGCCAAAGATCCGAATCACCTGCCCGGCGGCATTCTGTTCCGTTTCGGCGCGCGATTCAATATAGCGAATGGCTTGATCGGGGCGGATGAACCGGAAGATAATCTGGTACGGGGTACCCTGTTCCAAGGCGGCGATCACCTGCTGGTTGAGGGGATCGCGGTCTTCGGGATGGCACATGGTGAGAAAGTCGCCATAGCCGGGGGCTCCCTGGTGCGGGGGCAGTCCGGCGATGTCAAACAGTTGGTCTGACCAGGCCATTGCGCCGGTGGCGGCGATCAGTTCCCAGTGGCCCATGCAGGCGATCGCCTGGGCCGCAGTGAGGCGGGCTTCGCTCTGGCGCAGGGCGGTTTCGGTCTGGCGGCGTTCCTTCAGCTCAATTTGCAGCTGGGAGTACAGGTCAGACTGGTAAATCGCGATCGCCAGTTGGTTGCTGATCCGCTGCAAAAACTGAGTCTCTGACCGCTGCCACGGTCGCGGCGAGTCGCAGGCATGCACTATCAGTAAGCCCCAAACCCTGGGGCTACCGTCGCGGTGACGGCCATGGCCGGGGTAGAGAATGGGTGCCACCACCTCACTGTGCACCCCCAAGGCTTGGATAAAGGGAGACTGGTCGCCATCGGGATCGGTGGCCCCATAGATGTGGGGCCGCCCCTGCAAACAGGGTTCATAGCAGTCTTGGAG
>JAIXUR010000621.1 GCA_027483425.1 Cyanobacteriota bacterium
AACAGGTGAAGGTGGTTAAGGTTAACACCGATGAAAATCCTAGCACAGCCAGCCAGTACGGCATTCGCAGCATCCCCACCCTGATGATCTTTAAAGAGGGGCAGCGGGTCGATATGGGAGTAGGCGCAGTGCCCAAAACCACCCTGGCCAACACCCTCGAAAAGTACCTCTAGGCTGAAGTAAACCAGGTTCACTCTGGTAACCTGAGGAGATTTCTGGGAAAAGATATGCTCGATAGTCCTAGGGTGGGCACTGTCTACCCTAGGCAAAACTATATCTATCTGTATACCCCCGGTTTGTAGGGGCATTGCAATGCAATGCTCCCTACGTGGTATCGGTTTCGAAGCGGGGTTGTGTGATTCGGACTGGGTATAAGAGGTTGTTTGAAAAGAGTTGTCCCCGGTACAGTTTGCCGCCAAGAGGCCACAAAAACGCTGAATTTTGAAGACATTAGCCTACTCCAAAGGTATAGTCTGAGACGCTCCTTGGCGTTTCAAATAACCTCTGAGGGACAAAATTATCGTTAGAATAGAGTGCTACCTCTATGGCACCCACGACTTATGGTTGTGATTCCCTCCGATCTTCCCCCGAGCATTCAAGCTGATCTGGCCACGGTGCTTGAGCAACTCCCCCACATGGAGCACGGTAAGCTGGTTCGCCAGGCGCTAGAGACGATTCTGCGCATGATGGGGCGAGAGGCCGACCGTCTAGACTGGAAGATCTTGAACCATGCCCTGCTGGATATGGAACAGGGGTTTCAGGTTTTTTATCCCTACCGCCATACTCGCAAGATTACGATTTTTGGTTCGGCCCGCACCGGGGCCAGCAGCCCCGACTATCAACTGGCCCAGCAGTTTGCCCAGCAGGTCACCGAACTGGGTTTTATGGTGATGACCGGGGCCGGGGGCGGCATTATGCAGGCGGGCAATGCTGGGGCTGGCCCAGAGCATTCCTTTGGGTTAAACATTCAGCTCCCCTTTGAGCAGGGCGCTAACCCAGTCATGGTAGGCGACCCTAAGCTGATTAACTTCAAGTATTTTTTCACCCGCAAGCTATTTTTTCTGCGCGAAAGCGACGCTTTGGTGCTGTTTCCCGGCGGCTTTGGCACCCAGGATGAGGGCTTTGAATGCCTGACGCTGATTCAAACCGGCAAGGCCGACCCCATGCCTGTGATCATGATGGATCACCCCGGCGGTGACTATTGGCAAGGCTGGGATAGTTACATTCGTACCCATCTGCTGAAGCGGGGGTTGATCAGCCCCGACGACCTCAGCCTTTACACCATTACCGACAATATCGATGATGCCTGCTACGCCATCAGCAGCTTCTATCGGGTGTACCACTCCCACCGCTATGCGGGCGATCGCCTGATTATGCGCCTCAAGTGCGAACTTTCCGATACGGCTGTGGCTGTGCTCAACGAAGAGTTCAGTGGCCTCTTGTCCAAGGGCAAGATCGAAAAATCGGCGGCCCTGGCCGAAGAGCTCAACGATGAAACCATCATGCTGCCTCGGTTGGTGATGCACTTTAACCACCGCGACTTTGGCAAGCTGCACCAGTTGATCTGGCGGCTAAACGATCTGGGGGATCATCTCCCCGAGGCAACCCACCCCGAGCAAAAGTAGCCTACCCAAGCCAACCTCGCCCCAGGTTGACACCACTCGGCCCACCCACTCACCCACCTCCCTACCCTCCCCCGATGACCCAGGTTCAAGCCTTTCTAGAGCAGCTTTACCACGAGTTTAAGGGGATTTCCGACGGTCGATTGGCCTCCTATATTCCTGAGCTAGCGCGGGCAAACCCCGATTGGTTTGGCATCAGCATGGTCACCCTCGATGGCCGCACCTACGAAGTAGGGGATGTGGCGCAAAAATTCACCATTCAGTCGATTTCTAAGGTGTTTGCCTACGGCATGGCCCTGGAAGACTATGGCCGCGAGAAACTGCTCAAAAAAGTGGGGGTAGAGCCCACTGGCGATCCCTTCAACTCCTTGATTCGGCTGGATGAAGATTCTAAGCGGCCTGAAAATCCCATGGTGAATGCGGGGGCGATCGCCACCACCAGCCTGATCACCGGCAACGACCCCGCCGACCGCCTCAACCGCATGCTGGCCATGTTTCAGGGCTACGTGGGCGATCAGGTGTTTGTGGATGTGTCCACGTTTATGTCGGAGCGATCGACGGGCCACCGCAACCGGGCCATGGCCCACCTCATGCTCAACTTCGGCATGATCGACCAGCCCATCGACGAGGCCCTCGATCTTTACTTTCAGCAGTGTGCGGTGCTGGTGACGACCCACGACCTGGCGGTGATGGCGGCCACCTTGGCCAATCAAGGGGTTAACCCCATTACCGGCGATCGCGCGGTGGGGGCCGAACATGTCCGCGACATTCTCAGCGTAATGTACACCTGCGGCATGTACAACTTCGCCGGAGAGTGGGCCTTTCGGGTGGGCATTCCCGCCAAGAGCGGGGTGTCGGGCGGTATTTTGGCAGTGGTGCCCAACCAGGCAGGCATTGCGGTGTTTTCGCCGCCCCTAGATGGCCACGGCAACAGCGTCCGAGGGCTCAAGGTGTTTGAGGCCCTGTCGCAGCAGTATGGGTTTCACCTGTTTGATCTATCCCTGGGCCGCTGTAACTTCGCCAACCGCGATTGAGGTCGCTATGGGTCAGGCCTAGCTCCCACTGTGCTCGGCAAGATGGCATAAAATGACCACGACCTACCTGAAACCAATTTTTTTCAGTCAACCAGCGCTCGAATACGCTACAGCTAAAGTCAATTTTTGCTTCATGCAACTCATGGTCAAACGAGATGGGTTCTATACTGAAAAAGTAGCCGAATCGCCCCTGGCCTGGCTCCATGACTGTCTCTATCACTACACCCCAGAGAGCCTAAAACGCGGGCCTGCACCCCAGGAGATCCACCGCCATGTTCAAAAAAATTCTGGTTGCCCTAGATAACTCTGACCTGCGAGAAGACGTGTTTGACAAGGCGATCGCCCTCGCCAAGGTCACCCAAGCCAGCCTCATGCTTTGCCATGTCCTGTCGGCCTACGAAGACGGTAGCCCCGGCATTCCCATTCGCTCCTACCAGGCCTACTACCCAGTGCTGGATGATTCAACCTGGCGGCTGTACCAAAAGCGCTGGGAAGAGTTTGAAGCCCAAGGCATTGCTCAACTACGGCAAGACTGCGATCGCGCCCAAGCCGCCGGGGTGACCGCAGAATTTACCCAGTTCGTCGGGGAGCCCGCTGGGATGATCTGTAGCCTAGCTGACTCCTGGCAAGCCGATCTCATTATGGTGGGTAGCCACGGCCGTCGGGGCATTCGTGAGCTCCTGCTGGGCAGCGTGAGCAACTATGTCATGCACCAGGCCCACTGCTCCGTCATGGTGGTGCACAGCCATGACGCCAAGGCCGCTAGCCCCGCCGCCACCCTGGCTAGCGCCACCGCTTAGTTTCGGCCCCTTAGATTCAGGCCACCGATCGAGCGGCTGTGTATGAACCCAGGCCACCCCTAGGTGTGGTCTGGGTTCCGCCTTGGGCCGCGTTAGGCTCCTGAGGCCTCGCGCCAGGGCAAAGGTGCCTAACAACCTGGAGCTACAGTGTCATACTAAATAGGCGAAAACCCCATCCGGCTATCCATGACTGATTTTCTTGCCCCCCTTAACCCCGCCCAACGTCAGGCCGTCGAGCACTATTGCGGGCCGTTGCTGGTGGTGGCCGGGGCTGGGTCGGGCAAGACCCGCGCCCTCACCTACCGCATCGCCAACCTAGTCCTCACCCACAAAACCGATCCCGACAACATTTTGGCGGTCACCTTTACCAACAAGGCCGCCAAGGAAATGAAGGAGCGCATTGAGGTGTTGTTTGCCGAGCAGGATGCCCAGGCCCGCCACGGCAAGGCGCTCTCGGCGCTGCCCCAGTACGAGCAGACCAAGCTGAGATCCCAGGTGTACAAAACCATTACCAAACACCTGTGGATTGGCACCTTCCATGCCCTCTGCGCCCGTATTTTGCGGTTTGACATTGAGAAATACCAGCACCCGGCGGGCTATCGGTGGACGAAGAGCTTCTCGATTTTTGATGAGTCCGATGCCCAGGGCCTGGTGAAAACCATTGTCATTCAGACCCTAAATCTGGATGACAAGAAGTTCAACCCCCGCTCCGTGCGCTTTGCCATTAGCAACGCCAAAAACCAAAACCTCACCCCCGATGAGTTGGAGCAAGAGCAGCCCAACTACCGGGGTCGGGTGATCGCCGACGTGTACCGCCATTACCAAAAGGCCTTGGCGGAGAACAATGCCCTAGACTTTGACGACCTGATTCTGATACCGGTGCACTTGTTTCAGCAGAATGAGCAGGTGTTGGCCTACTGGCACAAGCGCTTTCGCCACA
>JAIXUR010000030.1 GCA_027483425.1 Cyanobacteriota bacterium
ACCCTGATCGACGACATGCGCGAGACCCTAGGGGCCACCCTCAAGTCCCTGGGCTACTACTACAACACCAACAACCCAGCGGAAATCGAGGCCGCCTACAAGCGACTGCTGGAGCTGCGACCTGCCATTGCCGCCTTTAAGACCAATGGTTTTGAGAGCGAACTGCTGGGGGGTGATCTGAGCGTATCGATGGCTTACTCTAGCGATGCGATCGCCCTCGCCCTCGAAGACGACAACCTCGAGTACATTATCCCCGCCAGTGGGTCGTCGCTGTGGACCGATACCCTGGCCATTCCCGCCACCGCCCCCAATGTCGATGCCGCCTACCAGTGGATGAATTTTATCCTTGACCCGGAGGTGGCCAGTGCCGCAGTGGAGCGGCTGCTCTTTGCCACCGCCAACCAGGCCGCCTTTGACCGACTGCCCCCCGACATTCAAAACAATAAAAGCCTCTACCCCCCCGAGAATGTCTTGGTCAAGAGCGAAGGCATTGTCGCCGTAGACGAGGCCAGCACTGCCCTGTTCGACAAGTTTTGGACGCAAGTCACCAGCGCTTAGGGGCAAGGTTTTAGATTTTGGATTTTAGATTCAACCCCACCCACCTCCCTCCTCACCCCCCACCTCCATGGCCCCTACCCTCGCCCCCTCGCCCCCCCACTCCCCTACCTGGGCCGATCGCCTGGCTCCTCGACGCTGGCTAGGGCCGGTGGTCTTGCTGGGGCCAGCGGGTCTATGGCTCTTGCTGCTGCTGGTGTTGCCCACCCTGCTGATCCTAGAGATTAGTCTGGTGCCGGGGCTGCGCCTGGGGCAACCCAGCGGGGGCTACGGGCTGGGCAACTACCTGCAAATTTTGCAGCCGATTTACCTGCGGGTGATGGGGCGATCGCTGGTGTTTGCCTTGGGGTCTACCCTACTGTGCCTGGTGCTGGGCTTTCCGGTGGCCTACTGGCTGGCGTTGATGTCGCCTAAACGATGGCGCAACCTGCTGCTGGTGGGCTTCATTTTGCCCCTGTGGACCTCGTCCCTGCTGCGGGCCTACGCCTGGATCACCATTCTGCGTCCCAGCGGCGTGGTCAACACTCTGCTGACCGCCCTTGGGCTGCCCACCCAAAACTGGCTCAACACGTCTACGGCGGTATTTATTGGCCTTGCCTACAGTTTTTTGCCCTACATGGTGCTGATTCTCTACGCCTCCCTAGAGAAGCTTGACACTCGCCTGCTAGAGGCTGCCGCTGACCTGGGTGCTACCCCCCGCCAGGGCTTCTGGAAAATCACGGTGCCCCAAACCATGCCCGGCATTGCCGCCGGGTGTCTGCTGGTGTTTATTGCCTCCCTGGGCGACTTTGTGGTGCCCACCCTGCTGGGGGGTGCCTCGTCCATGAATATTTCGCGCTTAATCTACAACCAATTCCTAGGCCCCACCCGCGCCTGGGGCTTTGGCTCGGCCCTCAGCATGGTGCTGATTTTTGCGGTCAGCCTGGCGATCGCCCTCCTGCTCCGCTACGGCGATCGCAGCACCGTCACCGAAGCCTCCTAACCCCCACCTACCCACTCCCCATGCCCCGCTCCCTCACCTGGCCCAGCCTCTTCACCGCGTTGATGTACGCCTTTATGTACTTCCCCATTGTCGTGCTGGGGGTGTACAGCTTTAACGACTCGCGCTACAGCTCGGGCTGGGGGGGCTTTAGCCTGCGTTGGTATCGGGCTCTGTTTAGCGATCGCCGCATTTTTGCGGCCCTGCAAGACAGTCTGACGATCGCGATCGTGGCGGTGGCCGTTTCGGCGGTGTTGGGCACCCTGATGGCCATTGGCCTGGCCCGCTATCGGTTTTGGGGCAAAGCCCTGTACCGGGGGGTGTCCTACCTGCCGCTGATTATCCCCGACATTGCCATTGCGGTGGCAACCCTGGTGTTTTTGGCCTCGGTGGCCGTTCCCCTCAGCTTGGGCACCATCATTGCTGCCCACATTGTGTTTTGCTTGGCCTACGTGGCGGTGGTGGTCTCTAGCCGCCTCCAGAGCCTCGACCCCAACCTTGAGGAAGCCGCCCTTGACCTGGGGGCTACCCCGACCCAGGCCCTGATCAAAGTGCTGATTCCTCAATTGGCACCGGCCATTTTGGCGGGCTGTCTGCTGGCTTTTGTGCTCAGCATGGATGATTTGCTGATCTCCAGCTTTACCGCCGGGGGCGGTGCTAACCCCCTACCCTTAGAAATCTTTAGTCGGGTACGCACCGGGGTCAAGCCCGACATCAACGCCCTCAGCGTGGTGCTCATTTTAGGGTCGGCCCTGCTAGCGGGTCTGGCCGAATACGTGCGCTACCGCAGCGATCGCAATCGGCAGACCTCCTAACGGGTGCCCGTCGCAACAGGTGCCTGGCTCACGATGGGGAACCCAGTGGCCCACCAACGCGTCCTATACCAAATCTGAGTCGCATAGCCCCGATTCCTAAGAGGGACTTGGTGGTGATTTAAATCATTCCCCACAGCGATTGATATCACAGTTCGGTGAGCTCAGGATCAGCGTTGGCCGCAG
>JAIXUR010000575.1 GCA_027483425.1 Cyanobacteriota bacterium
CCATAGCGAGGGTCAAAATTATCCGTAGGATGGGTCATCGCGATCGCCCCCAGCCCTGCACCGTGGCTAGAGATTCTCTCTATGGGTGGGCCGTGGGTTACGGCGGGGCGTAAGGTTGAAGGGAGGTGGCAGGGGTGGGTGGCCGCCTAACCCACGCTACGGGTATCAACCGACCACCATCCAAAATCCAAAATCGCCAATTGCCTGGGTCGTGGGTTACGGCGGGACGTAAGGTTGAAGGGGGGTAGCAGGGGTGGGGGCCGCCTAACCCACGCTACGGGTGTCAACTGACCACTGAGCTTGACCCACGCCGCAATCTGGACGCCCTTACCAAGCAAACGAGGATTATGGAGCTACTACGGCTTACCCGTGGAACGAATGTATCGAGAGAGATGGTACGACGCTAGTCGCACATCGTCTTGGGCAAGGGACTTGGGCTGGTGGTTGAGGAAACCGGGTAGTGCTTTGGGGTTCAGTACCCAGACCGGCGATGACTTCGCTGCCGGGGTGGTTTCAATGAACCAACCAGGGAAAACAATCACTGGTTTAACCACAAAGTCTTTGCCGGTGCTCTCTTTCAAGAGCGATCGCAGCCATTTAGCCTGGGCTTGGGCCTGAGTAATGGCATCGGGCTGAGCAAAGGCTGTGTTGTTGATTTTGAGCTGTTCGCCATCAAAAATAATGGTTGGGCGGCCCGACTCGGGCTTACTGTAGGTTTTAGTTTCCACAGTGTAGATGCCACGATCGGAAATAATCACATGGTCAACATTAAAGCCTGTGCCAATGACATCGTGGTAGGTACGGTAGCCCTGCTCACGTAAGTCTGAAAGGAATTGGCCAACCGCTTTCTCACCATCCCTTGCCATACGCACACGCTTGATCCTCTGCTTAATGCGGTACAGCTTGAAGACGGAAAATCCAGCCCAGGGCAACAGAATAGCTGTGAATAATAAGGGATGAGGGTTGGCTTTCATGAACCACCTAAACCACTCAAAGCCTACCCACACGAAGCACAACACCACTGTGGATGCCCAGGTGTTGACATCTTCATCAAAGATGCGACTGAGTTCTTCGTCTAGAGATTGCCCAGGGTTGCGGAGTGGGTTGTCGGTAATGGGCGATCTGCGGGCAGGTTGACGTGGGGGCATGGGCAGACTGGGCAAGGAAACTAGGGTTATAGATAGAGTTCCCTGGTTGAGATCGCTCCTTAAAGCGGTTATTGACGATCGCAATCTAGCTCCCACAGCACCCGCATAGAAGCATCCTGAATGGAACCAGCTCCGGAGTGATTAAAAAATAGCGATAAAATCAGAACAGTCTCTGCTGCCACAATTCCCCAAGGACGCGCCTGATTGGCCATTCAACTGCCCAAATTCAGCGCCCCCCCAGGCTACCAACCCCAGGCCGACGACACCAGCCTGGAAGCAGATTTGCTGGATTTTTATTTGCTGCGTCAGCGTACCCCGACCGATCGTCTCAGCATGGCCGCCTCTCTCATGCAGAGTGCTCGTAGATTTTCGCTGAGTTGCTTAAGCCGCCAGTTCGACCATCTGTCTCCCCAAGCCTTTGCCCGCAAGTTAGCAGAAGCCTGGCTCCAAGAAGATTGCCCTCCCAACTACATCCCCACGGGCTCTGCGATGACCTGGATTCAAGATTCTACCGAGTTGGCCGCGCAGCTCCATAGCATTTTTACTGCGGTGGATGTGCCTTACTACGTTACTGGAGGGGTCGCTGCGATTACCTATGGCGAACCACGCACCACTCGCGATTTAGATATGGTGATCGCGGTGCCCCGCGATGCTCTAACCCCCTTAGTGGCTGCGCTTGAAGCCGCAGGCTTTTATGTACCAGGAATTGAAGATGCCGCCACCGGACGAATGCGTACCTTGCAGGTGACTCAGATCGCCACTATTTCCCGAGCCGACTTGATGCTGGCGGACGACAACGAGTACGAACGGCTCAAATTTCAGCGACGACGGCTGATTCCCTTGCCGACCGATACCGAGGTTTACCTGGCTTCCCCAGAAGATCTTGTGGTGAACAAACTCCGCTGGGGTCGGCAGAGCCAGTCTGAAAAGCAGTGGCGCGATGTGCTGGGGGTGCTCAAGACTCAGCAAGATCAGCTGGACTATGAATACATGCACCGCTGGGCGGAAGAGTTCGACCTGGCGGAGCTGCTGGAGCAGGCTACCCTAGCCGCCGGGGTGAGGGCGATCGCCGATCACCAGTGGGCCGCCGCCACCTATGGCACCATGCGCCGCGCCTTTGCAGTGGCTCAAGGGCGCGATCGCACCACCTGTCCAGCCCCAGAGCTAGAAGTAGCCGAGGGTCAACTCTACGTACTGAGTCAGGATACGGCGGCCCAAACCTTTACGGTGGCGGCTAAGATCGGCGATCGCGACATCGCCCAATTCGACCAGCAAGGAACTGTCCTCAGCGCCAGTCCATCGCGGCAAGATCGGCGTCAGTGGCAGCAAATTGCGGCCCAGGTGTCGTTCATCCCTAAAGAATAAAAGTCCTGGCTCAACTACCCCGAAGAACCAGGACTCTTGAGACAAGGAGAGTCTCCAGCCGTCCCAAGCTTGGCAGGTGGCAGAGGGCATTGTAGAGAGCCGCTCAGACCACTCGAATGATTCAAAATGCTTTAGTAGGGCACTGCCCACCCGGTAGAAAATTTTGGATTGGCGGTTTTGGATGTCCTATCATGCACCCCTCTGCTCCTTGGGAGGGATGCCCAGAGGGCAGGGTGGGTCAAGCTTCAGCTATGGAACCCACCCCTTGCCCCTCCCAAGAGGGGATGATGCTCCAGGGGCGTAGGGTAGGTACTACCCACCCTACGGGAGAGCCCCCCGGCTAGCCAAATCGACTGGAGGTCGAGGCTATGAGGAAAGCGGCGTAGGTGAGGATGTAACCCACCGTAAAGTGAGCCAGACCTACCACCCGAGCCTGCACGATGGAGAGGGCAACGGGCTTGTCCTTCCAGCGAACCAAGTTCGCCAGGGGCGTGCGCTCGTGGGCCCATACCAGGGTCTCGATCAGCTCCTGCCAGTAGCCCCGCCAGGAGATCAAGAACATGAAGCCCGTCGCCCAGACCAGGTGCCCAAAGAGGAACATCCAGGCCCATACCGCCAGGTTATTCATGCCGTAGGGGTTGTAGCCGTTGATCAGCTGCGACGAGTTGAGCCACAGATAATCTCGGAACCAGCCCATCAGGTAGGTCGAGTTTTCGTTGAACTGGGCAACGTTGCCACTCCAGAAGGTGAGATGCTTCCAGTGCCAGTAGAAGGTTACCCAACCAATGGTATTCAGCATCCAGAACATCGCCAGGTAGAACGAATCCCAGGCGGAGATGTCGCAGGTGCCACCCCGACCAGGGCCGTCGCAGGGGAAGCTGTAGCCGAAGTCTTTTTTGTCGGGCATCAGCTTAGAACCGCGGGCATCGAGGGCTCCCTTGACCAAGATCAAGGTAGTGGTGTGCAGACCCAGCGCGATCGCATGGTGCACCAAAAAGTCCCCAGGGCCAATGTTCAAGAACAGCGAGTTGGTACCACTGTTAATCGCATCCAGCCAGCCTGGTAGCCACACATTGCCAAAGTTCGGCCAAGCCGTAGTGGCAATGCTGTCAGGGTTCGATAGGAGAGTATTAAACCCGTACAGCAGCTTCCCAGACGACGCCTGTACCCATTGGGCAAACACCGGCTCGACCAGAATTTGCTTTTCAGGGGTGCCAAAGGCCACCACCACGTCGTTGTGCACGTATAGACCCAGGGTGTGGAAGCCCAGGAACAGCGACACCCAACTCAGGTGGGAGATCAGCGCTTCCTTGTGCTCCAGCATGCGGGCCAGCACATTGTTCTCATTCGCCTTCGGATCGTAGTCCCGCACCAGGAAGATCGCCCCGTGGGCAAAGGCCCCCACCATCAAGAATCCAGCAATGTACTGGTGGTGGGTGTAAAGCGCCGCCTGGGTGGTGTAGTCCTTGGCGATAAAGGCGTAGGACGGCAGCGAATACATGTGCTGCGCCACCAGCGACGTCACCACCCCCAGACAGGCCAAGTGCCAACCTAGCTGAAAGTGTAGTGAGTTGTTGTAGGTGTCGTACATGCCCTTGTGGCCCGCGCCAATCCAGCCGCCGAAGGGCGTGCCCGCAGGAGGATTGTGGGCCTCCATGATGGTCTTCATGTCGTGGCCAATACCGAAGTTAGTTCGGTACATATGACCCGCGACGATAAAGAGCACCGCGATCGCCAGGTGATGGTGGGCAATGTCCGTCAGCCACAGGGCGTCAGTTTGGGGATGAAACCCACCCAAGAAGGTGAGAATCGCCGTCCCGGCCCCGTCGCTGCTGTTAAACACGTGGTTAGCCGTGTCTGGGTTTTGGGCATAGACCCCCCACCGGCCGGTAAAGAACGGCACCAGCCCCTCTGGGTGAGGCCGTACCGACAAAAAGTTATCCCAGCCCACATGCTGCCCCCGGGCTTCGGGAATAGCGACGTGAATCAGGTGTCCTGCCCAGGCCAAGGAGCTAACCCCAAACAACCCAGCCAGGTGGTGGTTCAGTCGCGATTCCGCATTTTTGAACCAGGCCAAACTGGGCCGAAACTTGGGCTGTAGGTGTAGCCAACCGGCGAATAGAAATACCGCCGCCAAAATCAGTAGAAACAGGGCACCACTGTAGAGATCGACATTGGTGCGCATACCGATGGTGTACCACCAGTGGTATACCCCAGAAAACGAGATGTTGACCGGATAGTTGGCCCCCGCCTGGGTGAAGGCATCCACAGCGGGTTGACCAAATTGCGGATCCCAGATCGCGTGGGCGATCGGTTTCACGCCCAGCGGGTCTTTCACCCACTGCTCAAAGTTGCCTTGCCAGGCGACGTGGAATAGGTTGCCCGAAGTCCACAGGAAGATGATTGCCAGGTGGCCAAAGTGCGAAGCAAAAATCTTTTGGTAAAGATTCTCCTCCGTCATGCCGTCGTGGCTTTCAAAGTCGTGGGCGGTGGCAATCCCGTACCAGATCCGCCTAGTGGTCGGATCGGCGGCCAAGTCCTGGCTAAATTTAGGGAATTTAGTTGCCATGAATCAAAACAGGTACGAATGGGTCAGAAAACGCAATTCGTTGGAATTCGGTGGGTTGGGTTCATGGAGGGGCAGACCATGTGTCTGCCCCAGAAATCCCATAACCGTGGATCCCATAGAAGAAGAGGCGGAGCCTCTGAGGGAGCGTTCCAAGGCAGAGCCTGGGAACGATATCCGGAGGTCACCCCACCGAAATTATCCTGGCCAGGAAGAAGGCCCACGTCGTGGCAATCCCCCCTAGCAGGTAGTGCGCCAGGCCCACGGCCCGACCTTGGGTAATGCTCAGGGCACGGGGCTGGATGGCCGGAGCCAGCTTCAGCTTGCTGTGCGCCCAAACAATCGATTCAATCAGCTCCTGCCAGTAGCCGCGACCACTGAACAAGAACATCAGGCTAAAGGCCCACACAAAGTGAGCACCGAGGAACATCAGACCGTAGGCCGACAGCGCCGACCCGTAGGAGCCGATCACCTGGGAGGCCTGCGCCCAGAGGAAGTCGCGCAACCAACCGTTGATAGTGATAGCACCAGCCGCAAAGTTGTTGCCAGTGATATGCGACACCGAACCATCGGGCGATACCGTCCCCCACACATCCGACTGCATCTTCCAGCTGAAGTGGAAAATCACAATCGAGATGGAGTTGTACATCCAGAACAGGCCCAGGAACACGTGATCCCAACCCGATACCTGACAAGTGCCGCCCCGGCCTGGCCCATCGCAGGGGAACCGGAAGCCCAGCTCGCCTTTGTCGGGAACCAGCCGAGAGCTGCGGGCGAACAGCACGCCCTTGAGCAGAATCAGCACGGTCACATGGATGGTGAAGGCATGAATGTGGTGCACCATAAAATCGGCTGTTCCGAGGGGAATCGCCGCCATGGCCACCTTGCCACCCACGGCTACCACATCGCCGTTGAACACGGGACTAACCCCGGCCAAAACATTGGGAGCGGTGTTGCCAGCGGCAGCAGCATGAATGCCTTGAATCCACTGGGCAAAGATGGGCTGTAGGTTAATCGCCGTATCGGAGAACATGTCCTGGGGTCGACCCAAGGCCTGCATGGTGTCGTTGTGGATGTACAACCCAAAGCTGTGGAAGCCCAGGAAGATACACACCCAGTTGAGGTGCGAGATAATCGCATCCCGGTGGCGCAGCACCCGATCCAGCAAGTTGTTCACATGGGTGACGGGGTCGTAATCCCGCACCATGAAGATGGCCGCGTGGGCCGCCGCACCACAGATCAAAAAGCCGCCAATCCACATGTGGTGGGTAAACAGCGATAGCTGGGTGGGGTAGTCCGTCGCGATGTAGGGGTAAGGCGGCATGGAGTACATGTGCTGGGCCACGATGATGGAGAGCGACCCCACCCAGGCCAGGTTCCACGACAGTTGGCAGTGCCAAGAGGTCGTGAAAATTTCGTACATGCCCTTGTGGCCTTCGCCCGTGAAGGGCCCCTTATGGGCCTCGAGCACCTCTTTAAAGCTGTGGCCAATGCCCCAGTTGGTGCGATAGAAGTGACCGGCGACAATAAACAGCACCGCCAGGGCCAGGTGGTGGTGGGCCGTATCCGACAGCCATAGCCCGCCAGTTTGGGGGTTAAGCCCGCCCTTAAAGGTCAAGAAGTCGGCGTAGACCCCCCAGTTGAGGGTGAAAAAGGGCTTTAGACCCTCTGCAAAGCTGGGGTACAGATCTGCCATAAGGCTCTTGTTGAGAATCCACTCGTGGGGCAATGGGATCGCCGCCACCGAGTCGATCAACCGACCACCAATGGTTAGGGGCTTGCCCGCATCAATGGCATCCAAACAGGCGTTGATCGGCAACGAGACGTGGATTTGCTGTCCGGCATAGCCTAGACAACCCAGGCCCAGCAGCCCAGCCAGGTGGTGGTTCATCATCGATTCCACATTTTGGAACCACTCCAGCTTGGGAGCGGCCTTGTGGTAGTGGAACCACCCGGCAAACAGCATCAGCCCGGCCATAACCAACGCCCCAATGGCGGTGCAGTAGAGCTCGAAGCCGTTGGTAATGCCGTTGGCCCGCCACATCTGGAACAGGCCAGAGGTAATCTGAATGCCGTGGAAGCCCCCGCCCACATCGCCGTTGAGGATCTCTTGGCCAAAAATAGGCCAAACCACTTGGGCACTGGGCTTAATACCGGTGGGGTTGGTGAGCCAAGCCTCGTAGTTAGAGAACTTGGCACCGTGGAAGTACATACCGCTTAGCCAGATAAAAATGACGGCTAAATGGCCAAAGTGAGCACTGAAGATCTTCCGCGAAATATCTTCTAGGTCACTGGTGTGACTGTCAAAGTCATGGGCATCGGCGTGCAGATCCCAAATCCAGGTGGTGGTTTTGGGCCCTTTGGCCAACGTGCGGCTGAAGTGACCCGGCTTTCCCCATCGCTCAAATGAGGCTGGCACCGGATCTCTGTCAACTACGACCCTGACTTTTTGTCCCGGTTCAGGGGGACTTATGGTCATGGGACTCTCCTCTCTTCTACTCAAAAATACAGAGCGGATAAAGGCGCTTCCTACTATATAGACAGGTATAAACTGAGTCTATAGAAAGCTTAAATAAATAGCCTTGAGCACCACAAGACCGCCCAATCACTCAGGCTATCTCACAGGCTAGCCAATCGGAAAGCCGATGAAATGGGACTTGTAGCTTCTAGCTATGATTCCGTGGGTTGCGAGGCCACCGGGCGGATAACCCAGAAAAGCTCGATACCCATGAACTCAAAGCAGGTTAAATAACAAACTACAGAATCACCGCTGACCTTGGTAAGCAAAGTTTTCACAAGTTAATAATTCTGGCCAGATTAAATTCAGAGGTGTTTTGGAACCCTCTCAAGAGGGCTGTTTTGTTTAGCTTTATTTCTCGCGATCGAAGAATTTTGGGTGACTTCGGTGCTCGGAAAAATATCGCCATGGAAGAATAAACTGTCGAGGCCGATCGCGCCTTGGAGGCACCCAACCCGCGATCGCAGGCCATCCCCCTGGTCAGAGTCCCCTGACCTTTTATCCTGGTGCTAGCCTGGCGCGAAAGGCCCCGTTTAGCGAGGCGGTGTTTCGGCCTAGGTATGCAGCAACTTCGGCATTTACGACTGACTCTACTCGGCATAGCCTCCTTGGCCGTAGTGC
>JAIXUR010000227.1 GCA_027483425.1 Cyanobacteriota bacterium
AAGACGGGAATTTTGCTTTCGAGAACTTCTGTCTTAAACGTAGAATCTGTGACCTGAGCAGCTACCATGCCTAAGTGTTCCTTGCCTTTCATATCCATAGGTAATCTTACCACAGCCAATCCCCGGCGACTTTAGCTGTTCGTCAACATCCTGATCCCCACCGGAACGGCCAGGCCCTCGAGTGCTGCCGCACCGCAGTTGTTAGGCCCTCGAGCGAGGCGGGGAACAGGCGGCTGAGAGGTTGGGGACTAGCCCCGACAGGGCGATGGGTGATGTCTGGCAATGGCTTGGCGCGTCACCCTAAGATCTCGAAGCCCCTAGTACAGCCTGGCGTGGATCAGTCCACCAGCCCTGATACCTGACACCCGACACCCTTAGTGGTGCAGAAAACTCTGTAGCAGTCTCAGAATGAGAATGAAACGACCCTAGAGAACTCAATGCGGCAGTCCAAGGCGTCTCGTTTGGCCTGAGAGGCGCAGGCGGGCGGTGGATTGCACTTAGGAGGCAACCCTTGGAGGATGGGCAGGGGCAGTCGCTCGTAGCAGAGGCGGGCCAACTCCCGCAGACCGAGTTGCAGAAAACTCAAGCCTCGGTCGCCATGCCAATCCAGACGAGTCCGTTGGCCCGCCTTAACCAGCATCATGCCCAACACCAGGGCAATCAAGTAAGCGCAATCCAGCAGCATAAATAAGCGGGTCAAAACGTCGGCATCGCGTAAACCCGAGTCAAGGACATTCAAGGCCGCAGACTTGTAATCCTTGAAGTGGTGCTCTATGCCGCCAAAGCGCTGGCCGTAAAGCGCAAAGGTTTGCAACGAGACCGCTTGACGAGATAATACGGCCCAGGTGTCTTGCGCACCAGGAACATTAGCCGTCGCTAGATGAGCCTCAATATCGCCTAACACGCGCACCGGCCCCACCAGATAGGCCTGTTCTGGGGGCGGAAAGTAACTCGCTACCGGTTGAGTGCGACCGTTAGGGGTGGTGACCAACAGGTCTGACTTCACCCGAATCGCCCAGTCCCACTGTTGTTTATTCAACCAGCGCATCAACTCACCATGTTTCTCCTCCGGAGACGCTCCGCGAACAAACCCTCGGTCGGCCAACAACGTCACCTGCACCTCCGGTGGCAAGACGGCTTGGGCGCGCTCTAGCACGGGCTTGTACTGCTCAAAGCCAACGGTAGCACTGCCATGCTCCAGCACCACTTGTGCCAGGGTGAAGGAGCGACCACCCCAGACGAAGCACACTTCTATCAGACAAAATTGATCCCACAGCATGCTGGTGTCCAGCGTCAGAAGAATCGCCTCTCCCGCAAAGGCTGACAGCGCCTGCCGCAGCATCGGTTCGTAGTAGCGTTCCGCTGTGATCTGCGGGTTATGGAGAAAATAGCTCAGCCGTCCCATATGGGCTCGGGCTTGGCAATCGCGATGCGATAAGTAAGGGATCCACCGTCCTAAACAGGCCTCGCCGGACTGCAACACCGCGGCCACAATTTCGGCGAACCCTTGCAGATGCCGTTGGTCTTTGGGCTGCACCCATTGACTCAATTGGTCTTGCAGTTGACGATACAAGAGGGGTGTTTCCATGATGCTGGCCTTGAGTTGGGGAATTCAAGCCTCTCATGAAATGCCCCGCCCCATCTACCCTGTCTCATTTGAGACTCCTTGCACAGAAACCCTTTCAGGACTTTTCTGCACCACTAAGCCCGACACCTGACACCCAAAGCACAGTAGCTGTCTTGACCCTGTAGAGTATGCCCCATTAAGAAACCGCCCAGGCTTGTGGCCTGGGCGGGGTGTGGTGTGAGGAGTGAACGGAAACTTTCGTCTCCGCTTTCATTCATTCTACTGTGGACGATTGGGAATCTGCCATCCGTCAGTGACATTCTCAACAATTTTATGGTAACCACAAATTATTGGCATACCGGAGAGTTGACCTGAGCAAGGGCCGACATTCCAGGACTGGTATGGGCTGGTGAGGCAGCCTTCCAGAAAGGTACCCAGTGGGTGGTGCAGTTGGCGTTTACCCTGATCGCTAGCGCTACCATTACCGTGATTTTGACCACGGTGTTTAAGTAGGCGTGCTCCCCTTGGGGCACCAACGTCAATCCTGGAGTCAGTTAGGCCTGACAGAGGCAAAGAACTGGTTGCGCCGTTGTCCTATGGGTCGGATGCCCAGGGGAATGGTGGGCAAGGGACACGCAATAAAATAAGGTACCAATTACCGACTTTCCCAGTGGTGCATTGCTGCACAAATGTACCCTACGACGATCAACACGCTTGGTACTTTATTTAGACGCGTGTCCCTAAGCAAATTTCGGGGAAAGAAGATACCCTCGGTAGGGGTGTAGTGCCTGATGCGGGGGCAGGTTGATGCCATCGCCACCCTGAATGAGCGGTGGATCAAAGAACGGCCTAGCTACGGTCTGGTGACGAACGGCAGCGAGTTTATCTTTCTCAAATTGCACCATCGCTCCACGCCTTTGCCAACCCACCCCTACCTCCACCGAGTCGGGGACGGTTAGCCTGCTTTTGCGCAGGAGAAAATGATCCCGAACTCAGGTCTTCAAACATCCTCTAAATCTTCAAACACCCTCTAAACCGGATGGAAGAAAAAGGCTGCCCCCAAAATCACAAAGGTCGAGAGCAGCAGCACCCCTTCTAACCAGTTGGAGCGGCCATCTAGGCTAATGAGGTTTGCAAAGGACACCGCAATCACCACTGCAATCACCTCAAACAGACCAAAGTTGAGGTCCATGGGCTGGCCAATAAAGTAGCCGATAATGACCAACACAGGGGCCACCAGCAGGGCAACTAGCAGGCTCGACCCCATGGCAATGGAGACAGCTAGATCCATATTGTCTTTGCTAGCCACCCGCACGGCGGTCACATATTCTGCCGCACCGCCCACTAGGGGCAGCAAAATGACCCCGGTAAAGAGCGCGGTAAACCCCAAGCTCGTGGCGGCTTCTTCCACCGCTCCGACAAAAATCTCAGACTCAACGGCAACCCCAATGGTGGCGGCCAAGAGTACGCCGAGCCAGAGCCATACATTGGGCTTTTCGGCCTCACCGTGGTCCTCGCCTTCTAGAACGGAGACCCCCACCTCGTAGAGATAGCTATGGGTTTTTAGGGAAAACAGTAGGGTGAGCCCGTAGACGACAATCATCACCCCGGCCACCGTCAGCGACAGTTGGCTGATGGCCTTGGGTTCAACGATGTTCGAGGTGTTGATCACCATAGCGGGCAGGACAATGGCAATCACCGCCAGGGTCATGGTGGATCCATTGATGCGGGCCACCGTTTGGTTAAAGGTCTGCTCTTTGTAGCGCAACCCACCAAAGAACATCGACAGACCCATCACCAGCAGCAGGTTGGCCAAAATTGACCCAGTAATGCTGGCCTTAACAATGTCAATTAGGCCCGCCTTCAGCGCCACCAGGGCAATAATCAGCTCCGTGGCGTTGCCAAATACCGCGTTGATCAATCCTCCAATGGTCGGCCCTGTCACCACCGCCAGTTCTTCGGTGGCGGTGCTGAGCCAAATGGCCAGGGGCACAATGGCGATCGCCGATAGGCCAAAGATGGTCAGGGCTCCCCACTCGAGCCGTTCCGCCACAATCGAAATGGGGATAAAAATCAGTAGCCCTAGGGAGACAATATTTTTTATCGACATAGATAACCAATCAGAGAAAATATGGGCAACGACGATGCCATATTACTCCCTATCCAGAGGGCTCAACTACCCTACCCCTAGCAGCTGCATCATCTGTTTCTGACTGGCGACATTGCCCACTACCCGCCGCACCGGGCCGGGGGAAACCTGAATCAGGGTCGGTGTGGCCGAAATGTTGGCAGCTTCGGCCTCGTTGGGGTGGGTGGTGACGTCAATGACCTGGAGGGTGTAGGCGCTGGGCAGGGTTGACTCGAGGGCGCGGTGCAAGACCCGCAGCATCTTTTCGGTGGCGGCGGTCTCGGTACCGCTGACAAACAGCTTAAAGCAGTGGGGTTGAGGCAAATCGTCTAGGACGGTGGCCGTCAGGAGAGAGGTCTGCCTGAGGTCAGCGGTGGCCTGGTCAACGCGCATGACCAGATCGTGGCAATCCCAGAGCTGGGGAAAACTGGGCCGGTAGGACTCAATCAGCGCCACAGAGCAAGCTTCAGCGTCGCTGTAGTTGGGCTGCCACTGCAAGTCCCCCAGGCCAAACAGGGCGTTGAGCAGGGGCTGAAACCGCAGGGCGCGAGGGTAGGCCTCTGCCGCCGTAACGGGAGTTTGGGTGGTGGGGTTAACCCAGCGATCGACGGTGGCGGTGAAGCAGGGCAGCAAAAAATAGGGCGGCTCGGTTAGACCCAAGTGGCCCTGCAGCGCGGCGCACAGATCGAGATGCCAGTGGGCTCGCTTGTGCTCGTCGAGACAGTAGACGCAGTCGCCCCCAGGGGTAAAGAGGGCAATGCCCTTAAAGCTAGAGGCGACCGGGCCAACGATGGGGGAGTTAGACACGGCCCCGCAGCATTTGGGCCATTTCATTTTGCTTGGGTGACATTTCGAGGGCGGTCTCTTCGGTAATGCGCCCCGACTCATAGAGGGCGTAGAGCGACTGGTTCATAGTGCACATGCCGTCGAAGGTACATTTCGGAATCAGGGCCTCGACTTCGTCGAGCTGGCCCCGCAGAATGTAGTCTTTGATGGCGTCTGTGTTGATCAGGATATCGTGGAAGGCCGCCCGCTTGCCATCGGTCGTGCGGCAGAGACCCTGGGCGATCACCGCCACCAGCGATTCAGCTAGGGAGACTCGCACGGGGGCCTGCTGTTCTGGCTCAAACAGGTTGAGAATCCGCTCTACGGTTTTGACGGCGCTATTGGTGTGGAGGGTACCCATGACCAAGTGACCGGTTTGGGCTGCTTTCAGGGCGGTGTTCACGGTCTCTTTGTCCCGCATTTCACCGATCAGAATGATGTCGGGGTCTTCCCGCAGGGAGGCCTTGAGGGCGTTGTCGAATTTTTGGGTGTGCATGCCCACTTCCCGCTGCTTGACCAGCGATCGCTTGCTCTGGTGCACAAATTCCACCGGATCCTCGATGGTGATGATGTTTTTGGGCATCTCGGCGTTGACGTAGTCAATCATCGCCGCCATGGTGGTCGATTTCCCTGAGCCCGTCGGCCCGGTGACCAGAACCAGACCTTTGTGGTAGTGGCACACATCCCGAAAGATCGGTGCGAACCCGAGCTGGTCGAGGGTAAGAATTTTGACCGGAATCAGACGCAGCACCATGGCGGGGCCACGCAGCGAGTCGAAGATGTTGATCCGGATGCGGGTGAACTCGTACTGGGCGGCCCCGTCAAAGTCGAGGGTTTGGCGAAACTCTTGAATTTCGTCGGGTTTGAGAATTTCGCTCAGCCAGCCGAAGAAGGTGGCTTCGTCGGTGACGGGGTACTCGGTGGGTGCAATCTCGCCGCGATCGCGAAACCTAGGTATCTCACCCACGCCCAGGTGAACGTCAGAAAAGCCTTTGTCGAAGGCTTCACGCACAATTTTTTCGAGGGTGACACCGTTGCCCACCCTGAGGGTTTCAGCGGCCTTGGGCATCGGCGGTGGAGACGCGGGACGGTGGCGTGCCTGGCCAAGGGCGGCGGCTTGACCGGCTGCCCGCGCTGCCGCCTGGGCCCGCGCTTGGGCAGTAGCCTGGGCAGTGGCCGGGGTCTGGGCAGTAGCCTGGGGCGGTCTAGGGGGTGGCGGTGGTGCGGGTTGGGTTCCAGGAGGGTTGGGTAACTCAGCCATAAAAGGGTTCTCCATGATGGACTCGACACCAATAAGTACGACAGCCGGGCAAGCGAAGCGCCGCTCATCTACCCGTGGAATACAGTCAGGTTGCCCACTTTGGCCTTAGAAGTTACCCCATCCGGGATCGGGTGCCAGGTCAGCAGGTGGGCGTCAACCTCAGCATGGGGCTAAGCCAGAGAGTATCCCAGTTTCCCCCCAGTTTTTCCTCTGGCAGCGTCCCCTGTCCTAAATTGTCTGGCCAACGCTACCTAATAACCCCAAAGTATACGTCATGATCCCTAGGTACGTTTCCCTGGGCGCGGGCTGGGCCACTGGCTAGCTCATCAGCGTGCGCCCCAGCAGGTGGCCGTGGCTAAACACCGATCGCATCAACCCCCAGCGCACAGAGTTGGGGGCCCGGCCAAATAACCCCACCATGGCTTGCACCACCTCCGGTAGCGATCGGCTATCGGCCAAAAAGCCCGCCCAGTCGTCGGTGGGTAGGCCAAAGAAGGTGGCAAAGAACTGATGCAGCTGGGGCGTATCAAAGTCCATCAGGTTTTCTAGGCCAAACAGATAGAGGTAGTGCTTGCGGACGCGATCGGCTGGCCAAAGCGCTTGCCAGGCCTGCCCAGCGGCCTGGGTGGGGGTGGTGTCCTGGGTACCCAAGCTGGTGGCGATCGCCTTGGCCAGCCCTGGTCCGCGCCGCAGGAGCGCCCCGACCATATACCCCGTCGCCGGATGCACCATACTGGCCGCCCCGCCAAAGCCCACCACCGGCTGGGCAAAATCGGGCAACGACTGGTTCATCGGGAACAGGCACCGCTCCACATGGTGAATTTCTTTGACCTCAATGCCCCGGTAGCGCAGGCGCTGGTGCAGGCGCTGGCTCAGCGCCTGCATCGAGATAGCGGGATGGTGGGCCAGGGAGGTTTCTTCCACAAAGTACACCCCGTCGCCCAAGTCCATGGCGTAGAGAAAGGTGGGCGGCTCCTGGCGCTGGGCCGGGGTGAGGTGGTCGTCGCGGTAGTCCATCAGCACCATTTGATGGGGCTGGGTGGGGGGCTCAGAAAAGCGACCCACAATGCCATAGGCCGCCTGAAAGGCGAGATCCGGAGCCGCTGGACGCCGCACAAAGGCCGATTGGTGACCCGAGGCGTCAATGACCAACCGGGCGGTCAGGGTTTTACCCGTCTCCGTGGTGACCTGGGCATGGGTGGAGAAGTGCTCAATCTGCTCGGCCTTGCCCTGGTGCCAGGTGACCTGGTGTTTGTTACCCTGGCTGAGCCAGTGGGTTTGCAGCCGATCTTTGCTCAGCAGCCCGTACTCTCGATGCAGGGGCAGGGTAGCGCTGTTGACATGCACCACGCAGTCTTTCCAGCGGTGTTCTAGGAAAGTTACTAGGCCCAGGTCTTCGAGTTCGTCCACCCAAATGCCGTAGGTATTCGGCCAGGGGTGGGCCGGATTGGCCAGGGCCAGCCCCTGCACCGCCAGCCCCGCTTCTGCCAGGGCTGCTACCAGCGATAGCCCCGCTGGCCCGGCGCCAATGACCAACACGTCCTGCATGAGTTGCCCGCTGTTTAAACTATTCCTAGCGTTGAACCCCTATCTTACAAAGATTGTGGCCCATCTTTAGATGAATCCCATGGCTAGGATGGGCCATGGGGTAGATGGGTAGCCATCGCCACGGCTAGACCCAGCCGAAGACCACAGCCATGAAGGGCCCCCGTTTGGCGATGTCAGCGTTCTCTGTCCCCAGGGATCGGGCCAGCGGTATAGTATCAAAGGCGTTTAACCCTACTGTCTGGGCCCATGGTGAATCTGGCGACCGATCCTAACGTGCTGGCGACAGGGGTGGGCATTGTGGCCCTGGCTCTGGCCCCCCTGGCGTTTGTGCTGTGGTTTTTCTACACCCGCGACCGGCTCAACCCAGAACCCCGAGGGCTGGTGCTGAAGATTTTTCTGGGGGGGCTGTTGGCCTTCATTCCCGTGTTTTTGGTCCGCCAGCTGATCCCGTTGCCGGCCTGGCTGATGGCGGTGGTGGTCATACCCATCCTGGCGGAGCTGGCAAAATTTTGGGTGGTCAAGCAGGGCGTCTACGATCACCCTGAGTTTGACGAACCCGTAGACGGCATGATCTTTGCCGCTGCCGCTGGCCTGGGCTTTGCCACCCTGGAGGTGATGGGCTCTATGCTCTATGCCTATTTCGCGGTGGCCAGGTTGGGGGTGCCGGGAGGGGCGATCGCCGCCTCGGCGTGGCCCGCCCTCCTCAACCTGTTTGCCCTGCAGGGTCTACTCAGTGGGCCGGGCCACGCCCTGTGGTCATCCCTATGGGGCTATGCCCTGGGGGTCGCCAAATTTTCTCCAGCCCAGCAGGAAAAAGGGCTGGTGGGCCGGGGGCTGGTGGCGGCCATGCTCTCCCACGCGGCGTTTAATGCCCTGGCCTTGGAATCCAGCTGGTGGCTAAACCGTTTAGGCCTGATCCTCGTCATCGCCGTGCTGTGGTTTGTGGTCATGCGCTGCCTGCGCTACGCCCTGGCCCTCACCCCAAAGGTCTAGTACTGCAGCAGCACGGTGATGGGGACATCGGGCAGCTTGGCACGCCCCCCTAAACCGACCAGCTCAATCAAAAAGCCAAACCCGGCCACGGTGCAGCCGGTCTGCTCGATCAGTTCAGCGGTGGCGGCCGCCGTGCCTCCCGTCGCAATCAGGTCATCGATAATCAGCACCCGGCTCCCGGTCGGAAACGCATCTTGATGCAGTTCGAGGGTGTCGCTGCCGTACTCCAGGGCATAGCTGGCCGCATGGACAGCCGCCGGTAGCTTGCCGGGTTTGCGTACCGGGGCAAAGCCTACCCCCAGTTTGTAGGCCAGGGGCATGCCAAAGATAAACCCCCGTGACTCAATGCCCACAATGTAGTCAACGCGGTAATCGGCCACCTGCTCGGCAAACCGATCAATGCTGTACTGCATGGCTACCGGGTTACCCAGCAGCGGCGTAATATCGCGAAAGAGAATACCAGGCTGAGGAAAGTCAGGGATGGCGCGGATGTGGTCTTTAAGATCCATTGGGGGTAGGGGTTAAGGGCGTTGCTATAGTATCACCGTCTCGTAGTAGAGAAATTATCAAACCAGCCGCGCTTCCAGAAGAGGTAAATTTGCAGGCCTGCGATCGCGGCCATGACGGTCAGGCAAATGCCATAGCCCCAGTACCACTCCAGTTCTGGCATGTTAAAAGGTGATTTTTCAGTGTTGAAGTTCATGCCGTAGACTCCGGCAATAAAGGTCAGGGGAATGAAAACGGAGGAGATCACCGTCAGCAACTTCATCACTTCGTTCATGCGGTTGTTGATGGAAGACAGGTAAACATCCATCAGGCTGGAGGCGATTTCGCGATAGTTTTCGATGATGTCGACCACCTGCACAATGTGGTCGTACACATCTTGGAGGTAGACCCGCACGTCCGGGCTAATCAGATGGTTGCTGTCTCGAATCAGGCTGTTAATGACGCTGCGCTGCGGCCAGATGTAGCGACGCAGCTTCATCAGCCCCCGACGCATGCGGTGAATGTTGTTGATGGTGGAGCTGGTGGGGTTGGAAACGACTTCCTCTTCCAGCTCTTCGAGGGTTTCACCGATCACTTCGAGGACGGGGAAGAAACTATCGACAATGGTGTCGAGCAGGGCGTAGGCCAGGTAGTCGGCCCCCTGGTCACGGATCAGGCCTAGGCCGCGACGAATGCGATCGCGTACCGGTTCAAAGGAATCCCACTCGGGTTCCTCCTGAAAGGTCACCAGAAAGTCTTTGCCCAACACAAAGCTGACCTGCTCGCTGCCCACCCCAGAGCCAGTGGCTTTGGGCTGCACCATTTGCATGATCACCAAAACCTGGTCGTCGTAGAAATCGATCTTGGGACGGTGGGGCACATTCACCACATCTTCCAAGATCAAAGGGTGCAGCTTAAACGTCTGGCTAAACTGCATAAGCGTCTCTTCCGTCCCCAAGCCTCGAGCATCCAGCCAGCTGACGGCATACTGCTCGGTGGTGCCATGGCAGTCTTCTAACCGCTCAAGCGTCCTGACATCCATCTCCTCGGGCCCGTAGGCCATCAGCACCAGCTCGGTAGGCAGCGCATCGTCAGGAATGTTGAGGGTGCCGGGAGGTGCCCCGGGGGCATTGTAGTTAAAATCCTTCCACTCGCTGTTTTTAGCGGGGGGCAAGGGGCAGCTGTAGGGGGGGGCCGCACCCATGAGCTCCGGCAACTCACCCAACGACTGGTCGACAAGGGGGGATGAGGTGGAAGGCCGGGGCCGTACCCTACCCTTAGAAACCTTTCGTTTACGTGCCGCCATCGAGACTCTCCCGCAAATAACCGATAGCTAAAGCATAAGGGCACAGCCGTAGCTATGCCCTTATAGATCAGCATTTATGGAGATGGAGGTATGGCAGGCTACATCATGCCCATGCCGCCCATGCCGCCCATGCCACCCATGCCACCCATGCCGCCCATGCCGCCCATGCCGGGATCGCCAGCGGGGGCAGGAGGTTCAGGAATTTCGACCACCAGCGCTTCGGTGGTCAGCAGCAGGCCCGCAATGGAGGCCGCGTCTTGGAGGCCTGAGCGCACGACCTTAGCGGGGTCGATAATGCCGGCCTGAATCAGGTCTTCGTAGGCGCCGGTGAGGGCGTTGTAGCCCATGGGAAAGCTCATTGCTTTCACCTTCTCGACGATGACGGAACCTTCCTGACCAGCGTTGTCGGCAATCTGCCGCAGGGGTGCTTCCACCGCCCGCATCACGATGTCGACGCCAATGGCTTCTTCGGCGGTGAGGGACGCTTTGAGCGCTTCTAGCTTGGGTGCCAGGTGCAGCAGAGTAACGCCGCCGCCGGGGACGATGCCTTCTTCTACCGCCGCCTTGGTGGCGCTGAGGGCATCTTCAATGCGCAGCTTGCGATCCTTGAGCTCGGTTTCGGTGGCGGCCCCGACTTTGATCACCGCTACGCCACCGGCCAGTTTAGCCAGCCGCTCAGCGAGCTTTTCTTTGTCGTAGTCGGAGTCGGTACGATCTAGTTCTTGGCGAATTTGGGCAATGCGCTTGTCGATGTCAGCTTTGTTGCCCGCATCGGACACCAGGGTGGTGGTGTCTTTGGTGATGGTGGCCTTAACGGCCAAGCCGAGCATCGACAGGTCAGCGGTTTCCAGGTTCAGACCCACCTCTTCGGAGATCACCTGGCCGCCGGTCAGCACGGCGATATCCTGCAGCATGGCCTTGCGGCGATCGCCAAAGCTAGGCGCTTTAATGGCGGCCACATTCAACACCCCACGAGCCTTGTTGACCACCAGGGTGGCCAGGGCCTCGCCCTCAATATCTTCAGCAATGATCAGCAGGGGAGCACCATCGCGGGCCACCCGCTCTAGCACCGACACCAGATCCTGAATGGAACCGATTTTTTTGTCGGTGATCAGGACTCGGGCATTGTCGAGCTCGGTCACCATGCGCTCTTGGTCGGTGACAAAGTAGGGAGAAATGTAGCCGCGATCGAACTGCATCCCTTCGACTACGTCAAGCTCGGTGTAGAGCGACTTAGACTCTTCCACGGTGATGACGCCGTCCTTAGTCACCTTGTCCATGGCTTCGGCAATCATCTGGCCGATTTCTTCGTCGCTGCCCGCCGACACGGTGGCCACCTGGGCAATGGTGGCGTTGCCTTCTACGGGCTTGGCTATGGCCGCAATCTCAGCAACCAAGGCGGCCACTGCTTTTTCAATGCCACGACGCAGACTGACGGGGTTGGTGCCTGCGGCCACGTTCTTGAGCCCTTCTTTAACCATGGCCTGGGCTAGGACAGTGGCGGTGGTGGTGCCATCGCCAGCCAGGTCTTTGGTTTTAGAGGCCACTTCTTGCATTAGGCGAGCGCCTAAATTTTCGAAGGAGTCTTCTAGCTCAATCTCTTTGGCAATGGTGATGCCGTCGTTAACAATTTGCGGTGCCCCGTACTTTTTCTCCAGTACTACGTTGCGCCCCCTAGGGCCGAGGGTAATTTTAACGGCGTCTGCGAGGGCGTTGACGCCTTTCTCGAGGGCCTGCCGCGAAGCCTCATCAAAGGAAACTCTTTTTGCCATGTCCTGTCTTTCAGCTCTCCAGAGACAAACTTAGCACTCGCTGTGCCAGAGTGCTAACTCCGTTAGAGTATCGTTGTGGGGGACGGTCGGTAAGTCGCAATAACCGATCCTTCTACATAGGATTCAGAACCAAGGTCAGACATCTCAGTAGCCGTCCTAGGGCGGTAATCCGGTGGGGCCACCGCCCCAAGCCGGCTCATCCCACCCCCTGAGTCCCTCACGCTGAGTCCCTTTACTAGTCCGTAAAATGAGTCCGCCCAAGAACTCTTCCTCCCCCTGCGCAAAGAGGAGACGGATAGGGTAAGTTTATGCCTGTGGTTAGGGCTAGAGAGGCCATGGGCGTTAAGCATTTTTTCACCCGACAGGTTTTCACCGGGCGTTTTTTCACCGGGCTCTGCCTCGGACTGGTGCTCAGTGTGGGCATCGCCTGCTCCCAGAGGGTGCTGGTTTCTGAGCCCGCTGCCCCATCGGCCCCGGCTGAGGGGGCAGCGATCGTGTCTCCCACCGATGCGCGGGAAGGGGCGGCGTCAGCCCCCAGTGCCCCTGGATTGGTGGCGCTGTCTGCCGAAGCTCAGGCGATCATCGACAGTGTGCCTGGGGGGATGGCTAACCCACCCCGCCAGGATGTGCGCCTGGTGGCCATTAGCGACCTCAACAGTGCCTACGGCTCGACCGACTACGACCCCGAGGTCGACAAGGCGATTAGCCTGTTGCCCTTCTGGCAACCCGATGTTGTGGTCTGCGGTGGCGACATGGTCGCGGGGCAAAGTCCGGCGCTGACCCCGGAGCAAATTAAGGCCATGTGGCAAGCCTTTGACGACCACGTCGCCGCCCCCCTGCGCCAGCAAAACTTTCCCTTTGGCTTTACCGTCGGCAACCATGATGCCTCGAGCGCCACCGGCGTTCACAATCAGTTCCTATTTCAGCAGGAGCGCGACCTGGCGGCGGCCTACTGGACTGACCCAGCCCACAGCCCAGGGGTTAAGTTTATCGATCGCACCGACTTCCCCTTCTATTACACCTTTGAGCAGCAGGGTATTTTCTTCATGGCCTGGGATGGCTCTTCAAGCCTGATCCCGGCGGACAAGCTGACCTGGGTGGAGCAAGCGTTGGCCAGCGAGGCAGCCCAGCAGGCCAAGGCGCGAATTTTGCTGGGCCACTTGCCCCTCTATGCGGTGGCGGTGGGGCGCGATGAGCCGGGGGAAGTGCTGGCCAACGCCGATCAGCTGCGAGCCATGCTAGAGCGCTATAACGTGCACACCTACATTAGCGGTCACCACCACGCCTACTATCCTGGCCACCGGGGTAATTTGCAACTGCTGCACACAGGCATCTTGGGTTCTGGGCCGCGCCCACTGCTCGACAGCCGCCTGCCGCCGTGGAAAGTGATCACGGTGATCGATCTCGACTTTGACAATCCTGCCCTGACCACCTACACCACCTACGACATCCAGACCCTGCGGACGATCGCATACGACGAGCTACCTCGGTTTATCGCTGGGCACAACGGCCTGGTGCTGCGGCGTGATGTGGCCTACGAGGATCTCGCTCCGGACGAGAAATCGCTGTGTGAGCAACGTTTGGGCCAGGCTCTCTGCACCAGCCGTCTGTCATTTCCGCGACCGAGAACCTATGCGGCCTAGTGGAGGCGCTTCACCTGTGCTAATCTGGTCTAGACGAAGGAGCTTAGTGGCCCCTACGTTTCTGTTTGCATAGATTGGCCGGAGATAACAGGAGGTGGCCCAGAGTCTCCAGGCCATAGCCAAATATTTTTGGGGTATTGATGATACCCCTGTGTAGTTTTTGACCTTATTACGCTAGTTCAGCTAAGTTTGCCCAAGGAGTAAAGAAGCGGTTTCGTATGACTCAAGTCGTTGTAGGTGAAAACGAAGGCATTGAATCGGCCCTGCGTCGCTTTAAGCGGCAAGTTTCTAAGGCAGGGATTTTTTCGGAAGTTAAGCGTCGTCGCCACTTCGAGACGCCCCAGGAAAAGCGCAAGCGTAAAGCCGTAGCTCGCCGCAAAAAGCGCTACCGTTAAGCCGCTGTGCAAATGCCTGAATGGGTAAATGCCTAAAGGGGTAAATGCCTGAAGGGGGAATGCTGATAATCAGCATTCCCCCTTTTTAGTGGGCTTTGTGGGCTTTAGGGGGGATTTCCGTGTAGGCGGTGAATGAGGTGTCGGCATTAGCGGTGACCAGGGTCAGCAGCGGCCCCACTTGCTCTTGGCCGCTTACGGCTAGTTCGCTGTGGCACAGGACGACGCGATCGCTGACTCGCCCCAATAGATCGCGCAAAATGCGCTCGGGGCGATCGCGGTGGAGGGTTTCCAGATCCCCTGTGCTCCAGGGACGCCCTGGGTAAGACCCCAAAAACAGTGGGTAGCCAAACAGTAGGTTGTCGGTGCCTGCCAACCAGCGGGGCGATCCCGCATCAATCCAAAAGTGCCAGCGGTGGCGCAGCCGTTGCAGCCGATACTGATAGACCGTGGCAATGGTAATCACCCGCTCCGACTCGACGGGGTAGGGGTTGGCGGTAACCGTGCCCTGGCGCAACAGCACAATAAACCGCGCTAGGGAGGTTTTGAGCGGCTCGGTGGACACGGTACCGAGCAGGGGCGCGAGCTGGTTGAGGCGATCCTCCACGGCCCAGTAGTGCTGGGCGGTTTCCATCAGTTCTCGCAGGGCAGCGAGTTGGTCAGGGGGGAGGTGGCTACCGCCCCAAAAGAAGGTTTGAATGGCCCGGTCTAACGCGTTGATCACCCTGGGAGTCAGGCGCTGCTGGCGCTGCTGGCGCTGTTGATCAATCCACTGGCGGAGGCGATTGTACGCTTCGGTGGCTTTATAGCCGAGCCGATCCCAGCGGTCGAAGCGCTCTACGGGCAACAGCTCGGGTTGTTCGAGGCTGGGTTCAAAGCAGTGATCGACCAGCAGTTCGGCCCGCACCGGGTCGATTTGGGTCGCCTCAAACCAAGGGCCAGCCTCTGGTGCCTGGGGGATTTGGCTCAAGACCACCAGCATTTCGGCGACGTCTTCGGCGGTGGCCAGCCGCCCCAACCCTGGGTAGATAAAGGTCAGCAGGGTGAGTAAAGCCCGCACCAGGGGGGAGTGAATCACCGGTCGCTGGTCGCTGAGGGAGGCCACGGGGAGACCCCGGTTGGTCAGAATTTCGGCCAGGGTATAGCGGGCGATCGCATCTAGTCCCGGCCCAATAATTGCCACCTCGTGGGGGGCCACCTGTCCGGTGTCTACCGCCTCAAACACGCGCTCTGCGGTCTTGCGCAGCAGTTCTCCCCGCGACACCGTCTGTAGGGTCTCAAAACAGTCTAGGGGTTCTGGCAACGACAGAGGATCCATAACCCACTGCACCACCTGGTCGCCCCAGCCATGGGCCAGGGAATCGACCGCCGGGGTGAGTTGGTCGATCACCTGGCACTGCCCTTTGAGATGTTCCAGGCGATCGGGGTCTGCCCCCAACCCCATGCGCACCTTGCCGTGGTGATTCCAGGTCAGGGCCACCGGTCGCCCGTGATCGACAAAGACCTGTAACCAATGGGCGGTAATGGCTGGGTACTCATCCAGGTCATCCACAAAGACGCCGCTGTAGCGGGTCAACAGCTTTTCCTGGTAGAGGGGATGGGGCAGCAAATGCCGCCAGTACAGCTCGGTCATGACCCCGTAGGTCAGCAGACCTCGGCCCAGGCACCAGTCTCGCCAATCCACGAGGGCTGTGCCGATCGAGCGCCACACCGACTCGGGGGCAAACCCCGGCGGGATGCCCTCCGGCAGCAGCCAGGGCAGATCTTCCGCCGGAATGCTGGCGACCGCCGCCATCTGCAAAAAATCGAGCGATCGCCGCACGGTTTGAGCCTCGAGCCACCCCTCCACCGTGAGGGTGCCGTCTAGCAAGGACCGGCGCCACTGCCCCATGGCGAGATCTTGCTCGTTCTCGGGGCGCAGCCGCAGCGGGAACTGAGGCAAAAGGCCCAATTCGGCCACCAGCAGGGGCCAAAATAGGGTCACCTCGTCCTGAATAAACCCGTTCGGGGTAGTGGTCACCACCGCCAGGTTGGGGGCCAGATCCCCGAGCCGGGCCGCTAGCCGCAGCCGGTTGTCGCCATTGGCCGCAAACACGAGGGGGCTCTGGCCCTCGGTGCGGGGATGCGATCGCGCGGCCTCCGCCAACTGCTGAATCAACCAGGTGGTTTTACCGCTACCTGTTGCGCCGTCAAGCCATAGGGGCCAGTTTGCCATGCCAACCGAGGATAGACTCTACTGTGCCCACTCTACCCTGGGCCCCTCCCAGACGAGACAGCCGAGGTAGTGATTTACCCCGGCTGTGGATGAGACGGCTTGGCCGGATCAGACGCCTGCGCTGACCGGCACCAGCCACCTAGGATACAGAGACCGCCACCACCATCAGCCCAGCTATCAGCGCCAGGGCCAGCCCACCCAAAATCAAGTAATTACGCTTTTGACTGGCAGTGGGCGGTTCGGCCTCGTACATTTTGGGCTCACTGGCAAAGTTGTTCAGGCGACCGCCTTCTTCGGTGGTGTAAGGCATAGTTATGATTCCTTCTTAAAAGTTGACTAACTTTAAAAGAAGGTTACCTGAATATTGGATCAAATGGGTAGTCTACGCTCTGCCATTGGGGGTGGACAACGGCCGTCAAAGCGGTGCGGGCTGTGGCTGGCGCACGACCAACCCAAGGTCGATGGACTGCCCGACGGTGGGGGCTAACACTCGCGTTGTCATCCCTTTGCCATGGATGGCGGCTTGTAAGTCCTGGGGGCTGCCGATCGCCTTCAGCCAGGTAATTAACATCCCGCTATAGGTCACGTCTCCCGCATCGGCGGTGGGTAACACCACCTGGGGCTGGAGCCAGTCCACCAGTTCCAGTGCCCCCTTTTGCCCACGGATAATCGGGCCCACCAGGGGCAGTGCCAGATCTAGAACCGGGGTGATCACCACATCCACGGGCCCCTCCTGCTTCAGCTCAGGCCGGTGGAAGCCGTGGGGCTCGTAGAACAACGAGTGGCCCGATTCAACATCCCGCAAGATGTAGCCGTTTTCGACCAGGGTGGGACCGAGGGGAGAGCCCGGTACCGCCTTGATGGTGACCCGCTGGTTGAGGGTAAAGGTTTCGCCGTGGGTGAGGGCCGTGACCTGACTGTAGCCTAGGTCCGTCGCCACCTTGGCGGCGGCGGGGGAACCGACGACCGGAATGCCATGATCCAGCGCCGCCAAGGTCGGGGGATGGGCGTGATCTTCGAGTCCCTGGCTGAGCAGAATCAGGTCAATGGCCTCGGGCAGGGGGCGAGATTGAGGGTGCTCCCCCTTAAACAGCCAGGCTTGCTGGCCAAAGACCAGCTCTCCTACCAGCCAGGGGTCAACCAGAATGCGCTGGCCGCCGACGCTAATCAACCAAGAATTGCTGTCTAGCCAGGTGACTTCCATAGGAGGATGCTCGGTGAGATTTATCGATAATTGTAACGAATTCCTTACAACCCATGGCGCTAGGTTGACCGGGGGCGAGCGGTAGGGAATCGCGTTGAGCCCTGCAACCGATCCCCCAAATTGTGCAAATGCGCTGATCCCCGTATAATCTCTCTGGTCTCCTGGTTAAATTTTGTCGCTGTTTTTCGCCGCTGGTTTTGCCATGGCCCGTCTCCAGCTCAAGCCCCACACCGTCCTGATTACGGCAACCGGCAAGTCCCCGATCATGCTGATCCTGCGGCCATTGCCGCTGCTGGTCGGGCTCGCTGTACTGGTGGGGCTCCCGATCACCTGGATCGGCGTGCTGCTTTACCAGAACACGCAGCTAGCCCAGCGCAACCAAAATTTGGCTGAAACCGCCAGCGAAGTGCTGACTGAGCTAGACGAGATTGGGGCTGAAATTGAGGTTCTAAAAGACCGAGCCGGGCTGCCTGAGACCGATCTTCCCCCAGACTCTGTTTCTGAGACTCCGCCTCGGGGTGGCGTGGCCCAGACCGCCCCCGCCGAGGTCATGTTCGAGCAGGCGCGCCGCCAACTGCCTGGGCTTGAGACGGTGCTGATCAGGGCGGTCAAGCCTGCCCTCAATAAAACCATTGAGTCTGAAGCCGAACAGACCGCTGCCTTCCCCAGCGGCAAGCCCGTGGCCGGAGATCCGTCGATCTCCTCA
>JAIXUR010000191.1 GCA_027483425.1 Cyanobacteriota bacterium
CAGCAGCAGATTGACGGGCATCCAGATCGGGCCGCGCCAGTTGGAGTTGCCGCCAAACATGCCGGAGGTCGAGTCGCCGGGCACGTAGCCCACCTTATACTCTTGTCCGGCGTGGTGAAAGATGTACGGGTTGTCGTTGTGGTAGCGCGACAGCGAGCGAATGCCGTAGTCACTCAAGAATTCGCTTTCGTCAAACATGCGGCTGAGCACTCGGCGCAGCTTGTCTTCGTTGAGGATCGACAGCATGAGGCGATCGCGCACCCCAGGTTTGACGGGCAAATGGACATTGCCGGTGAGCTCAGGGTGGCGATTAATAAACAGCTCAGCCCGCGCCTTAAGCCGGGGCAGCTCGTCAAAGGCTTTTTTGGGAAAGACCGCCACGGCCATGACCGAGAGTAGCCCCACCAGCGATCGCACCTTCAGTCGAGTCGAGTGACCATCGGGCAGACGCAGCACGTCGTAGAAAAAGCCATCTTCTTCGTCCCACAGCTCGTCCTGGTAGTCGCCAATGCGGTCCATGGCCCCGGCGATCCACATGGTGTGCTCAAAGAACTTGATCGCCAAGTCTTCGTAAAGGTGGTCGTGGAGCGCCAGCTCAATGGCGATCTGGAACATGCGCTGGCTAAAGAACACCATCCAGGCGGTGCCGTCGGCCTGCTCGAGGCGACCCCCGGTGGGCAGCGGCGAGCTGCGGTCAAACACACCGATGTTGTCGAGGCCCAGGAAGCCGCCCTCAAACAGGTTGTTGCCCCCCTCATCCTTGCGGTTGACCCACCAGGTAAAGTTGATCAGCAGCTTCGAGAAGGCGTACTTGAGGAAGTCTAGGTCGCCTTCACCGTTGTTGCGCTCGCGATCGCGAATGTAAATTTCCCAGGTGGCAAAGGCGTGAACCGGCGGGTTGACATCGCCAAAGTTCCACTCGTAGGCCGGAATTTGGCCGTTGGGGTGGAGGTAGTCTTCCCGCAGCATCAGCATTAGCTGGTCTTTGGCAAAGTCGGGGTCAATCAAGCTAATGGGAATGACGTGGAAGGCCAGATCCCAGGCGGCGTACCAGGGGTACTCCCACTTGTCGGGCATCGACACAATGTCGTCATTCATCATGTGGAACCACTCGCTGTTGCGCACGTGGCTCTTTTCTGACACCGGGGTCCAGGGGGTAACGCCGCGCTCCCGCAGCCACAGGTCGAGGTCGTAGTAGAAGTACTGTTTGGTCCACATCATGCCAGCTAGGGCCTGGCGCATGACATTGGCGCGATCGCCATCGGCCATCACCGTCGGGGGAATCACCGTGGCGTAAAACGCATCGGCCTCCTGCACCCGAGCCTCAAATTGCTGATCAAAATAGGCCCCAAAGGGGTCGCCCACCTGGTCGGGGGCGCTCTTGGTCAGGCGCAGTTTTACCACCACCGTCTCGCCCGCCCCCACGGTGAACTGGTAGTGGGGGGCGACTTTGGTGCCCACTCCGCCGGGGTTGACGGCCTCGGTCTTACCCTCAAGCACGTAGTTGTTGATGCTGTCTTTGACGTAGGGAGTTTCGTTGGCGGTGCCAAACACCCGCTCGGTATTGGTTTCATTGTCGGTAAACAGCAGCGGCACCCCAGCATCGCAGTAGAAGTAATAGTCGTCTAGTAAGGGCGCCAGCACCGGGTTGGTAATGTGGGCCTGCACCGCTCCGTTGCCCAAGGCTTTGAGCTCGGGCTTATCGCCGGTTTCTTTCCAAGACCAGGTGTTGCGAAACCACAGGGTGGGCAGCAGGTGGAGGGGCGCGGCCTCAGGCCCTCGGTTGGCCATGCTAATTTGAATCAGCAGGTCTTCGGAATCGGCCTTGGCGTACTCCACAAACACGTCGAAGTAGCGATCCTCGTCAAAAATACCCGTATCGAGCAGCTCGTATTCGGGCTCGTAGCGACCACGACTGCGGTTGGTATTGACCAAGTCTGCGTAGGGAAACTCCGCCTGGGGGTACTTGTAGAGGTACTTCATGTAGGAGTGGGTGGGGGTACTGTCGAGGTAGAAGTAGTACTCCTTCACGTCTTCGCCGTGGTTGCCCTCGCTGTTGGTCAGGCCATAGAGCCGCTCTTTTAGAATGGGGTCTTGGCCATTCCACAGGGCCAGGGCAAAGCACAGCAGGTTGTGGTCATCGGTAATGCCGCCAATGCCGTCTTCGCCCCAGCGGTAGGCCCGCGATCGCGCCTGGTCGTGGGGAAAGTAGCTCCAGGCGTTGCCGTCGCTGCTGTAGTCTTCGCGTACGGTACCCCACTGGCGCTCGCTCAGGTAGGGGCCCCACTTTTGCCAAGGGGCAATCTGGGCACGGATTTCTTCGAGTCGTTTGGCTTCTGCGGTCACGGTACTGTCCTGCCGACGAAAGTAGCTAGATTCTTGCCTAATTTCCAGGGATGGCGGCATAAATTTTCAAGAAATTTAAGCCCCTGGGAGGTAGCCCCTGATTTCGGTATCTGAGAGGGGCTGGGATTATTCTCCCTGAACATCCTATGAAATTCCTATGGATCGTCCTTAACAGTGACGATCGTGCGATCGTGAGCAGGGGTGAGCCCACAAAACTATGTCCCTTCGCCTGGGGCAAGCCCTATAGTGCTTAGATAACAGTTAGTGCTTAGATAACAGTTATTCCATTCAGCTCCCCCGGCCCTAGACCCATGTTTGACTTCCTGAGATCCCAGCCCTCTAGCCCCAGCCCCGAGCAAATTGCCCGCTACTGCCGCTGGCTGGGCTGGGCCGGGCTGATCCTCCAGTCGCTCTTGGGGGTGATGCCGCTGCTGGTGGTGATCGCCCGCCTGGTGGTGACCCCCCAGTGGCGCAACCTGCGCTCATCCTTTGGGCTATGGGTGGCGCTGGTGGGTCTGGCGATTTTGCTGTTTAGCATCTACTGGTGCTTTCGCTACATTCGCATGGCGGCTCGCCTCGAAGACCCTGATCTGCGCCCGGCCAAATCGGCGGTCAAGCGCAATCTCAAGCTTGGTCTGCTGAGCAATCTGGCGCTGGTGACCCTGGGGGTTTTGCTGGCCCTGTGGCGGGTGACCGCCCTCACCCTTAAAATGCTCACCCTGCCCCAGGGGGCTACGGTGGTCAGCCCCGGCCAGGCGGCGGCCATTCCCGGTGGGCTGATTACCCCCTCCAGCATGATTGCCATTCAGGCAATGGTGAGTGCGATCGCCGCTGGCCTGGTTGGCGTGATCATCGCGCTGCTGCTGATCTACCAGGTGGGGCGACACCGCAATTCGCCCGACCTGTTTGCCTAATCCCTATCACGCACTCTGCCAGAGTCCTGGGAAGGAATAGCGTCCCATTGTTTGCTGTGTCAGAGTCCCGTGGTCTAAGCTATCCGGCCAACGCTATAAATACCAATAAATACTTAAAGACTCCAGGGTAGACAAAAGTTTATCAAGGCAGCAATTACAAAGAAAAAGCAAAGAAAATCCTGGCACCACCTATATTCAAAATTCTTTACAAAGATAGAAAAACTTTGCAATGCAGGCCATGGGCTTGAAGAG
>JAIXUR010000646.1 GCA_027483425.1 Cyanobacteriota bacterium
ACATCGCCTACGGTGGCTCGGTAGCCCAGGCGTTCGACGGCCTGGGTGATTGTTTTTGTCTGCGCCATAACTAACTGAATCCCTGGATGCTCACGACCACGCTGGGCTTCTATACTAGCTGTCTCTACAACTAGTATAGAAACGGTGATTGTGAACTCGCAGGGGGCAGTTACCGTACCGGGTCGGGAGAGGGATGGATCAAGCCAAAGCCTGGGCAGGCTAAACGCCTACTCCACAACGCCACCTGAATAGCCAGCCCGGCTCTAGCCTTTGCCCAGGACTTGGTCACGAATGGCGGTGATATCGCTCAGCAGCTCTTGCCGATTCGAGGCTTTGAGCAGATAGCGGTAGAGGAACCAGCCGCTGTAGATCAGCCCGATCAGCTCAAAGGTCGGCGATAGGAGGGGAAAGTCGTTGATGGCATCAAGCAGAGCCAGCACCAGCTTGACCGCAATAATAGCGGCGATAATTAACCCAATGGTAACGATGGGGCGGCGGTACTGCTTAAAGAACTCGGACACGTAGTCGGGCAGGTCGCCCAATAGTCCCGATACTCTCCCCCACACCTGTTTGACCTGGCGGGTGGCTTCGTCACCCAGGGCTCCAGCGGCAGACTCCGCCGCGTCTACATCAAGCACTGGCGGCTCGGGCTCAGTAAATAGAGGGTCTGATTCAAATTCTGTGTTCATGGCTGATGATCCCAGGGGCTTGAGTAAGGTCAGATGGATAAATCCCAGACAAGGATACACCCAATCTTGATTGGGCGTACTGAGCTTGTAGGAGTGTTATAGACCGAACCGATCCGATTTTCAAGTTTTTTTCGGTGACGGCGGGCTCTAAAGCGGCTTGGCCGGCGCGGCCTATTCGCCGGATAGCCCTTCTAGGGAATCTAAATACTTGTAAAGTTGGCGGCGATCGACCACAAAGCCCGGATCGGGCGCGGCACTGGCCTGGCCCGAATTGCGGCTTGGGGACGACCAGCGAATAAAACGGCCCTGGCGGCGATCGCCCGAGCAATCGCCTGAACGATCGTTAGAATATTGCAATGTCATTGACGCTCTCACTACAGCCCAATTACTATGGCATATCCGGTTCTACCCAGGAGTTTACCCGCCCTATCGAAACCGTCTACGGCCATTTAAAGGGGCTCAAGCCCAGCCAGCTGAAGCAATTGCAGCGTATTTACCACCAGCGACTACCCGGCGACTGTGTGGTGACGCCTGAGTTTGCCCAGCGGCTGGCTGCTGTGAGCACCGATATTGACAGCCCCCTGTGTGCCTACGTCAATCGCCGGGGCCAGGTGATTCGGGTGGGGGTAGGTACCCTGCAGCAAACCCAAATTCCGCCCGCTGAGCTGCCGCGCTATGGGGCTGAGCGCCTGAGCGGCCTGCGCTGCATTGCCACCCAGTTTGAACCTGACCCGCCCACGGATGCCGTGCTCACGACCATGGCCCTGCAGCGCCTAGATCTGCTGGCGGTATTAGCCTTGACGGGCAGCGGCTTTACCCGCCGAGGCGGTGGGGCGACGGGCTACATTCAGAGCACCTACCTGGCCCACCTGGTGCCCCACCCCGAGCAGCGCTGGCTGGTCTCGGCCCCCACTGATCTCGAAGCCTTGGCTGAGCAAGACTTTTTGGCCCTGGTCGAGGGACTAGAGGCCGAGTTTAGCCGCGCCTTTACCGCCCTACAGGTGGAGGCCGACAGCGATCGCGTGCTGGTCGTGGGCCTGTTGACCAACGGCCAAACCCCCGACCACTTTCAGCATCGCCTCGAAGAGCTCGAGCGCCTGGTCGACAGTGCCGGGGGCGAAGTGCTAGAAACCATGTACCAAAAGCGGGCCCGGCCCCACCCCCAGACGGTGCTGGGGGCTGGTAAGGTCCAGGAAGTGGCCCTGGCCGCCCAAACCGTAGGCGCTAATTTAGTAGTGTTCGATCGCGATCTGTCCCCCACCCAGGTGCGCAACCTGGAGAGTTTGGTGGGCATTCGGGTGGTCGATCGCACCGAGCTGATTCTCGATATCTTCGCCCAACGGGCCAAGAGCGGGGCCGGTAAGCTGCAGGTGGAGCTGGCCCAGCTGGAGTACCAGATGCCTCGCCTGAAGGGGCGCGGCCTGACGATGTCGCGGCAGGGGGGTGGCATTGGCACCCGTGGCCCTGGTGAAACCAAGCTAGAGACCGAGCGCCGGACGATTCAGCGACGGATCACTAAGCTGCAGCAGGAGGTGAACCAGCTCCAGGCCCACCGCGCCCGCCTGCGCCACCGCCGCCAAGACGATAACCTGCCCTCCCTGGCGGTGGTGGGCTACACCAACGCGGGCAAGTCGACCCTGGTGAATACCCTGACCAACTCGGAGGTGTACGCCGCCGACCAGCTGTTTGCTACCCTTGACCCCACCACCCGCCGTCTGGCCATCACCGACCCGGCGACGAATGAGACCACCCAGATGGTGCTGACCGACACCGTGGGCTTTATTGAAGAACTGCCCGCCTCGCTGATGGATGCCTTTCGCGCCACCCTGGAGGAGGTGACCGAGGCCGATGCGTTGCTCCATGTGGTGGATGTGTCGCACCCCGCCTGGCAGGACCAGATTCACTGGGTGATGCGAATTCTGAAGGAGATGCCGATTGTGACGGGGCCGATGCTGCTGGTGTTTAACAAGAGTGATCGGGTGAGTAGCGAGGTACTGGCGATCGCTCAGGAGGAATACCCCAATGCCCTGTTTATCTCCGCCACCGAGCGCCTGGGCCTAGACACTCTGCGCCGCCGCCTGCTGCAACTGGTCGACTACGCGGTGACGGTTTAGGCCTTTACCTCAGAATGTAGGACGTGATAGACATGAGTTATGGTAAAGAAGCCTGGTAGATCATCAGCAAAGGCGCGAATTTCCATGCTGCCACTACACGAAGCCGAAGCCCAGTTATCCGAGCTGATTGCATCGGTGAGTCAGTCCCATCAGCCGATTGTGATTGCTAGTCAGCATGGCAATGCTGTTTTGTTGTCAGAGTCGGACTGGAACGCAGTTCAGGAAACGCTTTACCTCCTGTCGATTCCAGGGATGCGAGAGTCGATTCGATCAGGATTCGCTACC
>JAIXUR010000176.1 GCA_027483425.1 Cyanobacteriota bacterium
CAGCGGTGAACGAATCCCAGGGGAACTCCTCGCTCCCTGTGCTGCCCGTCGGGCCATCCAGAAAGACAGGGGTTGCGCCTGTATTGGTCGGGTTGGCGTTGATGAAAGGCACTTCGGTCTCCTCACCCAGCGCAGGCTCTGAAATAGCATTGCCTGTGGGACGCGTGTAGGGTGCAAACTGAAACACTTGCAGACCGCCCGCATCACTATCGGCTGCAGTGACCACGAGGGTATTGGGGTCAACATTATCGACGTAATCCATGGCGACGCCAATAGCAGCATCTGCACGACGCACGGCCTCGATGGTGCCAACAGCGTTGTTGTTGTTGCCAAAGTTGTCGGTGCCCTCTTCTTCTAAAACCACGAAGAATCCATCGGGGTCTTGGGAAACGAGTTTGAGGGTGGCCTCCAGCATTTCAGCCACAGTAGGTGCCGTTTCAACATACAGTGGCAGCGGGTCAGCGGTATTGAGCCCCAGAACCTCTTCGCGAGTGTCGTCGAAAGTATTGTCTGCCGCAAAGACTCCCAGCAGCTTTTCGGGCGGATTAGTGCCATTTACCACTGCGTTCATTTGGTCTTCGGTGTAGACCACGGTGTAACCGAGGGATTCAGCCAGTTCAATTAGGTTGATTGCAGGGCGACGCTCGGGGCGAGTTTCGGAGGCGTCGATCTCAGCGGTGACATGGAAGCCAGTGGTGCCCACGGGCAGCATATAAAGCTCACCGCCCCCCATAATTACGTCGGTACCAGAGCGGATGGTCTGTTCGATGATTTCGGCGTATTTGTCACGGGCGCGGATATTGTCGCCATCGCGGTTAGTGGTCGCGGCGGCAAAGGCAGCGGTACCCGGTTCAGCCATTTGACCCGACTGGATCAATGCAGTGGCTTTACCGGCATCGATCGCCTCTTCCAGAATGGTCTTACCCACTCGGCCAGAGGCGGGGACAACGACGGAGTTGTCTTCTTCTAAGCCAAAGGATTCGTTAAAGACCTTGACGCCGTTCGCGTGGGTGACCGCACCTGCGTTAGAAGTCCCCGTCAACTGGTTTTCCATGTGACCGAGGTAAACCCCAGCGTTGGACATGCGATCCCAGTTAAGGCGACCGTCTGGCCCTTGGTCGATGTTACGCAGCGCCATAAAGTGAGAGGGGCTGGTGCCATCGGGGTGAATGAAGATGACATTGCCCGTCTCAGCGGTGGCGGCAGGGGCTGGAGTCGGAGCCGGGTTGCGCGATTCGAGTTCAACCTCGAACAACGTCTCGTACATCAGCTCGTAGATACCGGTGTTATCGACCGTGGCAGGCAGTTTGTCGGCATTGAGTCCTTCGGCCTTAGCGACAATTGAGCCAGAGAAGTCAGGGGTGCCGGCCCAGCCCACCGAAAAGTTAAAGCTGTCGCCGTTCGCATCGGGGGCCGCGACAAAGGGCAGCGTGTCAGCACCCTCTACGCCATCCAGGGGAACCGGACGGTCTTCGAGGGTAGGGTTGTTGTTGATGGTGCCGACTGTCTCGTCAGGGTCAGTATCACGTACCTGCAAACCACCGGCATCGCTATCGGCAGCGGTGATGATCAGGGTGTTTTCGTAGCGGCTGAGAAAGTCCTGGGCAACGCCGATCGCAGCATCGGCCCGCCGCACGCCCTCCAGGGTACCAGCGGCATTGTTGTTGTTGCCAAAGTTATCACTGCCTTCTTCTTCGACAATCGTGATCGAGCCATTCTCAAAGTTGGGGTGGATCTCCATCAACTGCTGGGTAACCTCCAGCATCTCAGCGATGGTCGGTGCCGTTTCTCGATACAGAGGCAGGTTGCGCTCGGCCAGCACCTCTTCGGGGCGATCGTTAAAGGTATGAACGGGGGCAAATACGCCCAGTACCTTTTGGGGCGGCGTAGGCTGCTCGAGCAAAGCGTAAAGCTCGTCGCGGGTGTAGACGACGGTATAACCCAGAGATTCAGCCAGCTCGATCAGGTTCTCAGAGGGGCGCTGAACGGGGTTAGTAGAAATCGCATCATACTCTTCAGCGGTGCCGTGGAAGCCGTCAGTCCCCGTGGGCAGCAGCGTGACTTCGCCCCCAGCGAGAATAAAATCCACCCCAGATTCAATCACCTGGCGGGCGATGTCAGCGGTTTGCCCACGGGGCACGATGGTTCTGCCATCGACTTCAAGGTCTCCTGTTTCGGCCACAAAGGCGGCGGTGCCAGGCTCAAAGATGGCTCCAGATTGCACCAGAGCCGTTACCTTGCCAGCATCGATGGCCTCTTCAACAATAGTTTTGCCGGTATTGCCCGACAGGGGGGTCACTTCAGATCCGTCCTGCTCAAGCCCAAACGACTCAGCATAAACCTTAGCTCCAGTGGCATGGGTAACCGCACCCGCGTTAGAGGTGCCCCCGAGCTGATCTGCCATATGGCCCAGGTAAACCCCGGCATAGTCGAGGTTGTCCCAATTGAGACGACCATCCGGCCCCTGATCGACAAATCGTGCTAGAGCGTAGTGAGATGGGCTAGTACCGTCGGGATGGATAAAAATAACGTGATTGTTGGCCATCGGTATGATTCCCTAAACGTTGAATCCTTAGAACACAGAGCAAACTATCGGCCAAAGGCTGCCTTGCCCCAGTTACTCCTTCGTCATCAGTGACAGTGACAAACTACACGTTGACAAAGTAGGAAATCACACTCATACAGTCAGCCCAAAATGTTTCTTACCTTGCTCAAATCTATAAAATCAGACCTAAGACAGAAGCAGACGCAAGACTTAAGTCAATGGTAATCAGTGGTTTTAGTAAGGGTAGAGCGATTTATGAGTGAGGCCTAAACGGCAACCTTTGTCCGTCTTTCACCTCTGTAATCTCTCATGGACACATTAAGAAAAAAGTCTGTTTTGAGTTAAGGAAACTGCTTGGATTGGTTTAGAAAAGCGCAACAGTTCTTGCCTTGAACAAGGCTGGCGCTAGTCCCAGAGAGCGTCAGGGTAATGTTCCCCCGAGTTTCCCTATCCGCTGGGATAGGGAAACTCGGGGAGTGGCTATCATTCCAGACGATTAGGCAACGGCCTCAGCGGAGTTGAGGGTGAGCACTAAATCGTTGAAGTCGTTGTCTGTGAGGTCTTCAAAGCGCCAAATGTTACCCTCACGCTGCACGCGGACATTGCCCAGGGCCGCATCTTCGATCGTGGCCAAATGGGCCACACTCCCGTTGATCAGCAACGCGGGGGCGTAGTAGGTGCCGCCGGTCAGGGTTAGATCCACATCCGCCGAGGCATTGTTGCCGACATACAACTCAGCCTCCAGCAGGTTGGCAGCAGCGGCGGCTTCATAGCCCGCTTCGCCAGGGAGCAAGCCCCCGACCCGACCCTGGGCATCGGTCTCATAGAACCGCAGGATGTTGTCGAATGCCGCTTCGCGATCGACGGTGACATTAACGGTAACGTCACCATCAAACCCAGTCAGGTCAACCAGTTCTGACACCGGTTCATCCTTTAACAAGAACGCGAGCTGACCGCCCTGTACCAGACCTTCGGCATCGATCACGCCACCCCGCAGGCTGTGGGCCTGAACATCAAAGAGGAACAGACTACCCGGATCCCGATCAAACAGGGTGGAAACATCCAGAATGCCAGAGGATTCCCAGTCGCCCAGATCTTCTGGATCCGTATCGGTTTGCCCCAGGGGCACGGCGGTGCGATCGACTTGGGCAATCCGGGTGAGCTCACCCGACTCGGGATCGAGTTTCCAAATCGAGGCTTCTTCGCCCGATACGCCGCCGAAGGGATCAACCTCGGTGGAGCGATCCTCCTGAATGTAGATGTAGCCATCATCGGCCCAATCCAGGTTATCGGGGCTGCGCAGACCAAAGTCTGGCCCCTCAAACTGACCCTTGCCCGCATCGTCACCCGCGTAGAGGATGTCAAGTTGAGCCGTCAGCGGATCGCCAGATTCGCTGAAGTCCACATCAATTTGGTAGGTCGTCCCCCAGTTATCCGAGGGGAAGATGCTGCCGCGCCCTGTGGAAGCCAGTACCGCTTGGGTGCCGTCTTCGGGGTTAGTTGCGACATCCTCAGGACGAGAGAACTGAAAAGCGTTAACCGCTTCTGCCAGAGCATCTTGCTGAGCCTGGGTGGCAAAGCCATCAGCGTCATAGCCCAAGGCGTCGTGGTCAATGTTGCCCTCTTCATCCACCACGGCGGTGCCAGCTTGAGTGGGGTCGTAGAAATTAATCTCAACCCATGTGCCGGAACGGCTTTCACCGGTGCCGTTATACTCTTCGGGTGTGAGTTCACCGCTGTCAGCCGCCCAGACGTAAAGCTTGCCGTTGGCCAAGCCGTTGCGCTCCAGCAGACCTGCGCCTGTGCTAGCGTCTTTATCCCCAACGTAGAGCAGCAGGGGAGCGGTTTCCCGATCGTCGCCGATGAGCAGAGCGACTTTGTCGGTGGTGCCGGTGTTGAGCTCGGTGACATTTTCCCAGGCAGCGCGGCCCATCCAGGGTACAGCGTAGAGAGTTTTGGTCTCAGGGTCGAGCACAAACTCGGTGCCACCATTGGTTTCTTCGCCGGTGAAGAACAGACCATCGGCCAAACCCTTACCCTCGCCAAACTGGTTAGCTTCGATATAGGTGGCCGAGCAAAGCCGGTTGATGCCCTCGTACTCCAGGTCAGTGACCTCATCTACCACTTCGCCAGCGCGGTTAACGATGGTGTCGTAGGCTAAGCCCGCATCCTCAACGGCCAGGCTGTCTTTGCTGATGTCGAAGTAGCTGACCCGTGCTCCGGTTAACTCGGTGCCGTTGGCCAGGGTGTAGGCATAGCCAGCGGTATTGCTCAACTCGTGGTTGACCAGCACGCGCACGGTGTCACCATCGAGGGCGAAGGCACCCATACCGTCGGGAATACCCACCGGGGTGTAGCCGCCGTAGGTTTCGCCAATGGTGAAGACGGGATCGACGGTGTAGCCGTTGAGGCCCACCAGTTGAGGGGGCTCAACGGTGTCGAACTCGCTGCCTGCAACGCCGTAGCGATCGAGACCCGCTACGCCCAAACGAGCATCTAGATTCAGGGGCTTGTCAAGTTGAATCTGGATGATTTCGTTGTTGTCGATATCCGGCCCCCGGCCAACGGAGAAGGGATAGTTGTTGTCATTGGCAACGAGGATGGTGTCGGCATCGAGCACCAGCACGCTCTCGATGGTGACAAAGGGGAAATCAAAGGTGGTTTCGCCATCGCCATTCAGGTCGTTGGGGTCTTTGAGGTTGAGCAAATCAACGACTTCCTCTTTGCCCACAAAGCCCTGGCTGTCGACATCGGAGAAATCGACCTTGAAGATCTTCTTGAACTCGGCGGTCTCGCCCTGGCCGCCATCCCGCTCAATCACCAAAAACTCGTTGGCGTTGATGGGGGTAATCTCACCGATCGCATGACGGGTCGATTCCAGCTGGTAGAGGCCAACTAAGCCCTCGTAGGCTGCGCTGGCGACATCAAATTCATAGATCCGCAGGGAGCCAGCGGGGTCACCCACTACCGTACCCTCTAGCATGGGGTAAAGGGTGGTGCGATCGGGGCTGAAGGCCATACCCTCAAAGCCCTGGGAGCGATTTAGGTTAGCCACTGCAGGCTCTTCGATGAAGGTGCTGCGGGCGGTAAACCCAGTGCCAGGGAAGTCGGAGAAGAAGCCATCTACCCCGAGCTCAATGAATTGCTTGTATTCATTGAGGGGATCACCTTCATAGCTGTTGGGGAGGAAGAAGCTGTCATTGCGCAGGGTGTAGAGGTGAACCAGTAACCCGGCATCATGGGCGTCTTGAATCAAGGTGGTGGGGGTACCGGTGACGCGATCGCCATCGCTGATCACACCGTCGCCATTCAAGTCATCGGGCTGGCCGTTGCCATCCGCATCAACGGTGGACAGAGGCACAATGCGCTGCTTATTGGGGCCGATACCAGCGGCATATTCAGCGATTTCCGCCAAGCCGGTCGGGGTAGACAGGTCAGTGTAGGTGCGGGCGTCGCCAGCGACCACAAAGTCGTAGGGTTGGCCCCCACTACCAAACAGCTGCACCAGGGGAATGTCGATGCCAGCAGCGGGCATGATGGTATCGTTCAGTTCCTTCAGGTTGCTCACCTCAAAGGACTGAATGAAGACGCGGCTGGGGTCGGTGAACCCTTCGGCTACGAGGGTTTCCACCAGAATCTCGCTGGTGTTGTAGCCCTGCTGTTCAAAGAAGGTGGGGTGCTTGGTTTCAGGGTAGATGCCGATCTTGCGCCCGGTTTCTGCCTCGACCGCTTGCACCAGGTCAATCACCTCTGCTAGGGTGGGCACTTTCAAGCCATCGTTGTTGAATTCGGTACCCCGGATAGCCGGAATCCGCTCGATCGCATTGAGCTGCTTGACCTCTGCCAGGGTAAAGTCTTCGGCAAACCAGCCACCTACCTGACGCCCATCCAGGTTCTTGACCGTCAGACGATCCGCAAATTCGGGCCGCAGATAGACGTCAGTGCTGGTGTCGGTGGTGTTGAGCACGGGGTTGCCACTAGCGTCACGCTGGATTGTGCCGTCGGGGTTGAGGGCAACCACCGCTAGCATCGGCTCGTGACGGGCGATCAGCACACCGTCTTTGGTGACCACTAGGTCAGGCTCGATAAAGTCAGCCCCCTGGGCGATCGCCAGCTTGTAGGCTGCCAACGTGTGCTCGGGTCTCAGACCAGAGGCCCCCCGGTGACCAATCACAATGGGAGCCTTGCCGGTCAGCGTATCAAACTCAGTGGTGGCCAGCACCTCGGGGTTTTGGGGAGAGTTCACAGTGTCGCTGGTGATCTGATCGCGCACCAGGTCACCGGTACCGGGGAAGTCGGTGAAATACCCATCTACACCCAGGCTGATGAACTGCTCGTATTCTTTGTTGGGGTTGCCCTGGTAGTCAGCGGCCAAAAACCGACCTTCGTTGCGGAAGGTGTAGGCATGGACAAACAGCCCCGCATCATGGGCATCGGGAATCAGGGTGGAAGGAGCCGTCGTCGTTTTGTCGGCATCGTTGACCGCGCCATCGCCGTTCACATCGTCAGCCACGCCATCCCCATCGGCATCGACGCCTGCGACGGAAACAATCATGCGCTTCCAGGGGCCAATGCCATCGGCGTAGGTGGCAATTTCGGCCAGGCCTTCTGCCGTTTGCAGATCGCCGTAGGTGCGGGTATCGCCATTGACTGCAAAGTCGTAGGGACGGGCATATTCATCCTGATAGATCAGCGACCCATCCAGAGCTACATCGTAGGCATCCAGCAGTTGCACCAGGGGAATGTCGGTTTTGGTATTCAGTTCCTTCAGGTTGGAGACTTCAAAGGACTGGATGAAAACGCGGCTAGGATCGGTGAAGCCAGTGGACTCCAGGGTGGCCAGCAGGGGCTCTTCCAGCGATAGACCGAGATCGTCGTGGTAGGTGGGGTGCTTGGTTTCGGGATAGATGCCAATCGTCTTACCTGTGTCTGCCTCGACCTGTTTGACCAGGTTGATGATCTCTTCCAGGGTCGGAATCTGGAAGACACCATCGAAGACATCGGTGCGGTAGCCCTGGGGCATGATGGCCCGCAGGGTCTTGATTTCGGCCAGGGTGAAGTCGGAGGCAAAGAACTCGTCCTCGTAGAGAACGCCATCAATGACGCCACTGCGCTTGCGATCGGCAAACTCAGGACGGCTGCCTACATCGGTGGTGCCCCCCAGGATTGGTTCATGGCGGGCGATCAACACGCCGTCTTTGGTCGATACCAGGTCGGGTTCGATAAAGTCAGCCCCTCTTGCGATCGCCAGGCTGTAGGCCTCCAGCGTATGCTCAGGCAATTCGCCACTCGCCCCCCGGTGGCCAATCACCAGCGGATCCTGACCATTGAGGGTATTTAGGGTGTTGAGGTTGGGGGTAGCGATCGGCGCGTCAAGCAGTACGCCGTTGGCGTCAAAGTGCAGCAGGTAGGGGCCAAACTCATCCCCAATCCAGATTTCGCCGTTGCCATCGATCACAAACGATTCAATGTCGAAGTCGGCCCCGGTCAGCAACCGCTCAGGGGTGCCTTCATTGACAATGTCAAAGGGGACGAGGCTATTGGGGTCGCTGAGCTGCACAAAGCCCTGAATCTCAACGCTGCCGTCGCCTGCCTCAGCCCCGACAAAGCTGGGGTCAGCCTGATAAATCCGCAGCAGGTAGTCAGCGCTGTTGCCCTTGGCACCAAAGCCATTGTCAGACAGGAACCAGAAGGTCGAGCCGTCGCCACCGGGGGCAAACTGCACGCCGCTAAAGCCCTGAATTGGTTGGCCATCGAAGGGGCCAGTGCGCCCATTGCCGGTAACGGGCACGCCAGTGCCATCATCAGCACCCGCGTCGGGGCCTTCGGCAAAGGTGTCAGCGGGCAAGGATGCAAAACCGGTGATCTCGGCGGGGTCAGACAGGAAGGAAATCTGCCCCCCCTGTACGAGACCGGCTTCGTCAATGATGCCGTCGCGTAGACTGTGAGCCTGGGTGTTGAACAGGAACAGTTCGCCGGGGTCTTCGCCAAACAGAGTAGAGACATCAATGATGCCGGAGGACTCCCAGTTGCCGATGTCGCCGATCGCAGTATCGGTCTGGCCATCGGGCACGCCCGTGGTGCGGTTGACCTGGGCAATGCGGGTCAGGTCGCCAGAGTTGGGGTCGAGCTTCCAGATCGAGGCTTCTTCGCCCGAAGCGCCGCCGAAGGGATCGATTTCGGTGGAGCGGTCTTCCTGGATATAGATAAATCCATCGTCTGACCAGTCCAGGTTATCGGGGCTACGCAGGCCAAAGTCTGGCCCTTCAAACTGGCCATTGCCCGCATCGTCGCCCGCATAGAGAATGTCGAGTTTAGCGGTCAGCGGATCGCCAGACTCATCAAAGTCAACATCAATTTTGTAAGTAGTGCCCCAGTTGTCCTCCGGGAAGCGAGCTCCACGACCGGTGGAAGCCAGCACCGCCTGGGTGCCATCTTCAGGGTTGGTGGCAACATCCTCAGGTCGAGAGAACTGGAAGGCCCCAGCTACGTCGTAGGCCAGGGAATCTTGCTGCGCTTGGGTAGCAAAGCCCTGGGCATCGTACCCGGTAGAGCCATCGTCGCTGGCGAGGTCGGGGCGGTAGTAGTCCAATTCCACCCAGTTGCCAGCCTGGCTGTTGCCGGTGCCGTTAAAGCCAGTCGGGTCGGGAGCGGTATCCTCATCGTCAGGGGAATCTACGCCGCTATCGGGTGCCCAGGCGTAGAGCTTGCCCTGGGCCAGGCCGTTGCGATCGAGGAAGCTGCCGTCGCCAGCCGCATTTTTCTCGCCCACGTAGAGCAGCAGGGGGGCCGCTTCGCGATCGTCGCCGATCAGCAGGGCCACTTTGTCGGTGGTACCCGTGTCGAGCTCCGTCACGTTTTCCCAAGCAGCGCGGCCCATCCAGGGCACCGCCCAGAGTTCGCCGGTAGCGACATCTAGGGCAAATTCGGTACCGCCGTTGGTTTCTTCGCCGGTAAAAAAGATGGTGTCGGCTAGACCATGGCCATCACCAAACTGGTTGGCTTCAACTAGCTGGGCTGAGCAAAAGCGATTGAGGCCACCAAATTCTAGGTCCGTGACCTCGTCTACGATCTCGCCAGCGCGGTTGTAGATCGTGTCATAGGCCGGCCCGGCGTCTATCACCGTGCGGGTGGTTTTATCAATATCAAAGTAGCTGACCCGAGCCCCAACCAGTTCTACGCCGCTCTCCAACTGGTAGGCGTAGCCAGCGGTGTTACTCAACTCGTGGTTGACAAATAGCCGAACCGTGTTGTCATCGATCGCGATCGCACCCATCCCATCGGGAATGCCGGGGGCAATGTATTCGTTAATGTCGTCGCCAATGGTGACCAGCGGATCAACCGTGTAGCCATTTAACCCGCTCACCTGGGCGGGCTGCGTTGTATCAAAAGCCATGGGTTTCAAGTTCTCCTAGGGAATTGCCTCAACACTCGTAAACAAACGGGCCAAACAAATGGGCACAAAACCTTACGGCAAAGCCTTTGGCTAAGTAGACAAACCAAATCCATGGTGAAACGCGGGGTTTTGCGCTCACCCTAAATTCCTCTCCCAGACGGGAAAGGAACTTTTAATTTGGTTCTCTTCTCTCTTTTGGGAGAAAGGATTGGCAAATATAAAGAAATTCAGGC